>JAUVCS010000041.1 GCA_030590745.1 Desulfuromusa sp. | reverse complement strand
TCTTTTCCAGAGACTATCATAATGTTTATGTGGAAACTCCATTGCACCAGAAAATCCCAATAACCAATGTAGATAGGCTTTCAGCACAAATTGAAGGTCATGAATTCTCGAAAAAAAATCAGGGGAAAAAATGGACTTAACAGGTTTCCAATCTGCCCTGAACCGCTTTTTCCACTTGATATTTTCACCGAATTTTTCCAGAAAGAAAAGCCTGTTTCTGGTTATGTAATACAAAAATGCACCAGGGGTTTTTTTGGTCGAAGAATGAACTTTATGAAAAACTTTCGAATGAGGGGAGACACAAATCCTGTATCCTTGCCCTCGAGCTTGAAGGCACCAATCGGTCTCCTCGTAATAGAGAAAATATTCCTCCGGCATCAATCCGACTTTTTCAAAAACCTCTTGTTTGACAAAAAGACTGCATCCTGTGATGTAATCAGTTTCAGAGGACTGATCATAATTGCCAACGTCTTTTTCCCCCCGTCCAATGTGGCGTGCGACCCCAGTACGAAAATTGATCCTCCCTTCCGCAAAGTCGATGATATCCGGTTCAGAATACTGTAAAATCTTGGAACCCACCATACCAATCGACGCTTCGCTTTCTGCCACCTTGAGCAATTCGCCAAGAGCTTCCGGATCAATGATCGTATCATTATTCAACAACCAGACATACTCGGCACCATGATCAAGCGCATACTGAATGCCGACATTATTGCCACCAGCAAAACCTAGATTTTTTCCTGTTTCTATTAAAGTAAGTTGCGGGAAATGTTTACGTAATTCCGCTACAGAATCGTCATTAGATCCATTATCAACAACAACAATTCTAAAATCAGAATAATTCAGCTTCTGACAGGATTCGATGCATTCAATGGTATCCTGCCAGCCATTCCAGTTTAAAATCAGGATAAAAACAGTCGCATTCATTTCTTTCACACCTATTTTATGTTGAAGTAAAATCTATAGGGTTTCGTTTAACGGAGCATAGTGAAGCCATTGGGGTTTTGCCATCGTTCTGGATAGTGTAGTCACCTCATCAAGCTTGCTGCTCAGTGTTTATGGTCGCTGAAATTGAAGACATCATAACGTCTTCTGAAAAATAACCACAATCATCAACGGTTCGAAAATGACCCTACCATAAAATCAACTGAGAGTTCAGGGGGGACACCATCCTTACTCTAGGGATAGATATGATATCCCCCGAGTTCCCCTGGTGGCTAACTATCCTTGTTTTTTGCACCTTTTTTATCTGGTGTTTATTACAAACTTTTCCCATCATTCAGGATAAAAGTATTATTCAGGTTCTATCAGGGCTAGTTCGGGGTTGATTTACGTGGTTATCTTGACAGTGTAGACTTAAACCTGCTGAACCTTCTTTCTTCCATGGCTAAACAGGCTTTTACTCATGGCGGTGGATTGGAGCTTCTTGATACTGCTTTACGCCCAGTAAAAATGAAAGCACTGACTGGGTTGAGTGTTACTGCTCTGATCCATTGATTTCACCATCAACAGCAGTTACGGAGAAACTATGAGATTGTCGGTCTTGATTTTAATCGGGTTGCTGTTCTTCCCGGTGATTCTATTTGCCGGGGAAGCGGATGTGGTAAAGGTTGCGGTGGAACGGCAAGGAGGCAGCTATCGTTTTGATGTTACCGTTGCTCACGCTGATGAGGGGTGGCAGCATTATGCCGATGGGTGGAATATTGTTGCTCCAGATGGGCAAATTATTGCGACCCGGGTTCTTTACCATCCCCATGTCAATGAACAGCCCTTTACCCGCAGTTTGTCCGGTGTTGCTATTGATAGCAGAATCGAGACCGTCACTATTCGTGCCCACGACTTGGTGCATGGCTATAGTGGCAAGGAAATAATTGTCAGATTGCCCCGATAATGACGCAGGAGAGTCTCCATTGCATAACATTACAAAAACTTTTTTCCGGCTTATGTTCAAGTCGGCACCTATCTTAATCTCTTTTTTGCTATCGGCCAGCCTGATCCATGCTGCGGAGCCCCTGGTTGAACCAGCCTGGTTGCTGGCGAATCTGGATAAACCGGAGATGCGGATACTGGATCTGCAGTCTGCCGCTGGTTATCGGCAGGCACATCTGCCAGGGGCAGTAAATACTGGTTATGCTCAGTGGCGAGTTAAAGATCGTCACGGAGTCCCCCAAATGCTTCCGGAAAAGGACTACCTTGAGACCCTGATTGGTCAATTAGGGATCGACAACCAGACTTACGTCATATTGACACCCGTGGGAGCAGGTGCCGGTGATATGGCGGTGGCAACTCGTATCTTCTGGACGTTCAAGGCCATGGGACACGATAAAATATCGATCTTGAATGGTGGTCTGCTGGAATACAGTCGAATCCCTGACAGCCACTTTGTCCGGGAGGTCGATATCCCGCCAATAAAACAATTTAACAGTCAGGTACGGCCAGGCTATTTTCCCGACGCCAATGAAGTCAAGGGGGCTTTGGAGCGTGGGGTGACATTTGTTGATAGCCGTAGCTATGGTGAATATATTGGTCAGATTGGTGGTCGGGGGGAGCGGGCAGGAACCATTCCGGGGTCGATTTCCCTGCCGTATGATCGTCTGATGATAGAGGGAAGTGGGCGATTTCATGAACTGTCAAAAATCACAGAAATCTACCAATCAAGTCGGGTTCCGTTACAGGGGGAACAGATCTCATTTTGTCATACCGGACATCGAACCTCCCTCTCCTGGTTTGTTTCGCACCAGTTATTGGGAAATAAAGAAGCCAGAATGTACGACGGATCAACCATCGAATGGGCAACCAGCGCCAATTTTCCCATAGAGGTTTTGTCTGAATAATAATTCGAACCAGAGCATTTGTTCAGAGGGGGGCATGAGAGATTTGAACTTGTCCAGAGAGAGGTGGGACTACAGCGTTCCCTCCATATCCATCCGGAAAAAGTCACGGGCTTTGAGCTGTTTCTCTCCACTCAACCGGGTAGGAGCCGTCCCCGGAGCAAAGACTTCAAAGTAGGCTTCTTCACTGTCTTCCGGCAGGAGCAGTCCATTTTTTTTATCAATAGGATGGAATTCAATCGTATCGGGGATACGAAAGTTTTTCACTGGATATTGTTTTTGTGCCCCTTCCATAAAATTGACCCAGGCCGGAGCGGCGGCCTTTGAACCGGTCTCATTTTTCCCCAAGGGCCGTTCCTGATCGTACCCAACCCAGGAAACACAAGCGAGTTGTGGGATAAAGCCGATATACCAGGCATCTTTTAAGTCATTGGTGGTTCCGGTTTTTCCAGCAGAGGGTCGCCCTAAGGCTTTGGCCCGCCATCCGGTCCCTTCCCGAACCACACTCTCTAAAATATTGGTGGTCAGGTAGGCGGTTTCAGGTGAAATGACCCGGTATGGCGGTTTGCGAATCAGGCGCTGATCTGCAGCCATCCCATTGATAAAATCTGCCGGGTCGACCGATTCCAGAATCCGGCCGTTGCGATCGCGAATCCGGGTAATATAGGTTGGCGGAACCAGAATTCCACCATTGGCAAAAACCGTATATGCCGTCAGTAGCTCCAGCGGGGTGATCGCCGTTGATCCAAGTGCCATGGAGAGGTCGCGTTGTAGCGGTGTTTCGATGCCGAGTTTTTTGGCGTAGTTTGCTGCATAGTTGACCCCGATATCCTCGAGAATTTTGATTGTAACAACATTTCGGGAGTGAGCTAAGGCAAAGCGGAAGCGGGTTGGGCCATAAAACTTCTTCTCATAATTTTTAGGCTTCCACTCCTCCAGTTTTCCCGTATCTTCTTTTCTATTTTCATAGATTAATGGTGTATCAAGAATAATCCTGGCGGGGGTATAGCCCCGATCGAGAGCTGCTGCATAGATGATTGGTTTAATTGCCGAGCCGGGGAGCCGTTTAGCCTGGATGGCCCGGTTAAACTGACTCTGTTTAAAATCAAAGCCACCAACCATCGCCTTGATCTGACCACTGAACGGGTCTACAGCAACCAGCGCCCCCTGGGCGAGGGGAGCCTGTTCCAGACTGAGTTTCAGAACTTCTGAATCAAGATCAAGAACCTTGATATCAATCAGTGAGCCGAGGGGGAGCCAGGTCTGTTTCTCTTCCCCGGCATTTCCGGATGGGGGAACATCAGCCTCAACCAAGGTAATTGGCGCAGCCCATTTTGACTCTTTGATGGATATAGAGCCCTTCCCGGCACCAATTTCACAGAGCAGTTGATCCCCCTCTTGACCGACAATGATTGCCTGGCTATAGCTGCCGACTTTCAAGGGGTCAGTGGTAAACTGTTCTTGCTGGTCAAGTAAAAATTCTGCCTGAGCTATTTCATCAAGAACCTGTTGGGAGCCTCGATAACCACGCCGTTTATCATGCGCCCGAAGATTCTCCTTAACCGCCTGCTGGGCAATTTTTTGCATCGGCAGATTGATACTGGTTTCAACTTCCAGCCCCCCGGTATAGAGGCGTTCTTCCCCGAATCGCTCTTCCAGATAACGACGCACCTGTTCATTAAAATAGGCGGTGACATCGAGCAGATTATTCAGGCGCGGCTTGATGGATACCTCTTCCTCTGCCGCCTGAGTATATTCTTCCGGGGTGATATATCCTTCCTCGACCATCCGACCCAGCACATATTTCTGCCGGTTCATCGCCCGCTGGTAATGGCGGTAGGGGGAGTAGCGACTGGGAGCCTGGGGGAGTCCGGCCATGATTGCCGATTCTGCCAAAGTCAACTCTTCAACATTTTTATCAAAATAGTTCTCTGCTGCCGCCTCAACTCCGTAAGCACGATGACCGAGATAAATCTGATTCAGGTAGAGATAGAGAATTTCCTGTTTGGTCAGGGCTTTTTCCATCCGCCAGGCCAGGATCGCCTCTTTAAATTTTCGGGTGAAGGTCCGCTCAGAGGTCAGCAACAGCTTTTTGGCAACCTGCTGGGTGATTGTGCTGCCCCCCTGGGCGATCCCGCCGGCCTTCACATTTTTCAGTGCAGCGCGAAAAATAGAAATAAAATCAATCCCCTGATGTTTAAAAAAACTGGCATCTTCAGCAGCAACAAAAGCCTGTACCAGAGTTTTAGGGATTTTCTCAAAGGGGACTAAAATCCTCCGTTCGCGGGAATATTCGGCAATAATGGAACCATCATCGGCATAGATCCGGGTGATCAAAGGGGGATTATAATCGGAGAGGGTTTCAACCCTGGGAAGGGTTGTAGAGACAAAAAAATAAGCGCCAATCAACAACGCGGCCCCGAGGAACGGTAGACCGAGGAGAGAGAACAGGGCATATTTGAGGTAACGGTTCATAGTTTCAATATTTTATTAAATAAACGTAATTTATTTTTTATTTAAAGTACTCATCAAATGCTGATAAAAGGAGTAGACTTTATAACACGCAGAGAATAGTGGAGCAACTGCTAGAAATGGTACGGGGGAAGAGAGTTTTGTCTTCTGCTGTGACAGTTCTTGACCCATCTTGAGGTTATCTCTATGCTTCACGCCGATTTAAGTTAGTCCGGTATCCCAGTTGCGTTTGATGTTGAAGAGGATTTGCATGAAAAAAGCGGTAGTTCTTTATAGTGGTGGGCTTGATTCTACCACCTGCATGGCGATTGCCCGCGATCAAGGATTTGCAGCGTATGCCCTCAGTTTTGCCTATGGGCAGCGGCATACGATTGAGCTGGAAAAAGCCCGTGAATATGCCCCGCTGATTGGGGCTGAAGAGCATATGGTGATTGACATCAATCTGCGACAAATGGGTGGCAGTGCTCTGACGGCCGATATCGATGTGCCAAAACATGCGGCAGCTGAGGGGGAGATCCCAGTTACCTACGTTCCCGCTCGCAATACAATTTTTCTCTCCTTTGCCCTTGGCTGGGCTGAGGTTCTTGGTGCAACCGATATTTATATCGGGGTTAATGCTCTTGATTACTCCGGTTACCCCGACTGTCGTCCTGAATTTATTCAGGCTTTTCAACAGCTGGCAAATCTGGCAACCAAGGCTGGAGTGGAAGGGAATCCCTACCACATCAATGCACCGCTACTCAATTTGACCAAAGCTGAAATCATTCAGCAGGGATTGGCGTTAGGGGTCGATTATCTTCTCACCCACTCCTGCTATGATCCCACGCCGGAGGGTTTATCATGCGGGCAATGTGATTCCTGCCGGTTACGTTTGCAGGGCTTTGCTGACGCTGGGCAGGAGGACCCCATCCCTTATGTCAAGTGACAATAAGAAGAACCTGGCTTCGATGCCGGATCTGCAGCAGAGCCGGGATACGCGGAACATTGCTATCGATAAAGTGGGGATCAAGAATATCCGTTACCCGATTGTGGTACTGGATAAATTCAATGAGCAGCAACACACCGTCGCCTGGGTTAATATGTATGTTGATCTCCCGGAACAGTTTAAGGGAACTCATATGAGCCGCTTTATTGAAGTTCTCAACCTTTATCATGGTGAAATCAGCATTGAAAATATGGAGGCGATGTTGATCCAGATAAAATCTCGACTTGGTGCCAGTCGTGCCCATCTGGAGTTTGATTTTCCCTATTTTATCAAAAAACAGGCCCCGGTTTCCGGGGCCCACAGTTTACTTGAATACCAGTGCCGGATGATTGGTACGATGGGGGACAGTTATAAATTTTCTCTTGAAGTGCAGGTGCCCGTCACCTCTCTCTGTCCCTGCTCCAAGGAAATCAGTGCCCGGGGTGCGCATAATCAACGGAGTAATGTGACGGTTCATGTCACCTACTCAGGGCATGTCTGGCTGGAAGATTTGATTCAGTGGATCGAAGAATGTGCAAGCTGTCCGGTCTATTCACTGCTGAAACGTGAAGATGAAAAGGCGGTAACCGAACAGGCCTATGATAATCCGATGTTCGTCGAGGACGTGGTGCGGGCGGTGACTCAGCGCTTGCTTGAGGTTGCCGAGATTACCTGGTTCCGGGTTGCCTGCGAGAATTTTGAGTCGATTCATAATCATTCCGCTTATGCCATGGTAGAACG
>JAUVCS010000214.1 GCA_030590745.1 Desulfuromusa sp. | reverse complement strand
TCTTCTCAAACGGGGGATGGCAACGACAATCCAGGAATTTTTGATGAGTGCCGAGTATGTCCTCTCTGAAGGAAACCGGCGAGTTATCCTCTGTGAACGGGGCATTCGGACTTTTGAAACAGCCACCAGGAATACTCTCGATATCTCGGCTGTCCCGGTATTGAAGCAGCAAACGCACCTGCCGGTGATTATTGATCCATCACACGCTACCGGTCACGCTTCCTTGATTGCGCCGATGTCTTATGCCGCTGCTGCTGCCGGAGCTGACGGAATTATCGTCGAAGTTCACCCCTGTCCCGAAAAAGCTGCCAGTGATGGACCGCAGTCGTTACGACCCGATGATTTTCAGGTCATGATGGATAAATTACGCAAGTTTGTTGAGGTTGCTGACCGAGAGATGGCTTAGGAACCGGTCAGTCTTTACAAGAATCTACCCTCGACCAGTCGATCTTTTGTTACAATCCACAAAGCCTGACAGGCTCCTGGTCGCAAAAGAGGATATATGTATTTTGTTCCATTAACCCAGTTAGAGAGTGTTGAGCTGCTGGTTCATAGTTTGAAGGCTGCAGCCGGTGAGGCCGATTGTACCATGTGTCCTGTCCACCGGGTTTGCATGAAGCAGTGTCTGACGATTGCCGCATCCATTGAGCAGATGTTGGCAGGTGGAACATTGCCACAACTCAGTAAGAATCATATTGAAGAACTAAGTACGGAACCAGATGAAGAACCAACTCCACCAGCAGGCCCAATGGGGAAAAGCGGGCTGAGGGTGGTGAAATAGCCTTTTTTTTTAACGGAGAGAAGGAGAGGACTGCGGAGTACGCAGAGAAAGCATTGTCTAAAGAAGTTCTTCTCTCCAGCTCTCCGTTAAGGACTTTGATGTTGGAAAGGTCAAAAATGACAGATAGAATTTATAATTTTGGTGCTGGTCCGGCGATGTTGCCCGAACCAGTGATGCAACAGATCCAACAGGAATGGCTCAACTTTCAGGGAATGGGGATTTCGATTATTGAAATCAGTCATCGAACCAAAGAGTTTGTTGCCATTCTTGATGCAGCGAAATCTCTGTTTCGGGAATTGACCGGTTTGCCCGATAATTATCGGATTCTGTTTGTCCACGGTGGGGCACGGATGCAATTTTCGGCACTGCCACTCAACTTTGCTGGAGGTGTTGCAGCGAAAAAAGCTCTTTATGTTGAAAGTGGTAACTTTGCCAGCTTGGCGGCAAAGGAAGCACAAGCTTTTTGTCATGTCGAGACAATTGCCAGCAGTGCTGCAACTGATTATGATCGTATCCCGGAGTTAAAATCTGAACAAATTGACCAGAATGCCGCTTATCTCCACATTACCAGCAATAATACCCTTTACGGCACCCGTTGGCAGCAGTTCCCCGAGACAGGCAATGTTCCGCTGATTGCCGATATGACCTCGGAAATCCTCTCCCGGCAGATTGATTACAATCAGTTTGGGGTGGTCTATGCCGGATTGCAGAAGAACCTCGGCCCTTCAGGGATGGCAATGGTCATCGTCCGTGAAGATCTGCTGGGGGATGTCGATAAAAAAACGCCGACTCTGCTGGATTATACTCAGTGCGATAAGGATAATTCTCTGACCAATACGACCAATACCTTTGCCATTTATGTGATCAAACTGGTTCTTGAATGGTTGAAAAAACAGGGTGGCATCGCTGCGATAGAGACATTGAATCAGCAGAAAGCGGCACATTTGTATCAAGTGATTGATGAAAGTGAATTTTACCGTGGAATTGCCCACCCAGAGGATCGCTCAATTATGAATATTCCGTTTAAGACGGTCAGTGCAGAACTGGATGCTAAATTTTTAGAAGAGGCCGATGCTGTTGGTTTATATGCTCTCAAAGGGCACCGTAATGTCGGTGGCGCTCGTGCTTCAATTTATAATCCCATGCCACTGGCGGGGGTGGACAAGCTTGTGAGCTTTATGGTGGAGTTTGAACGAAAGAATAGCTAGGAGGCTGTCGGAAAACTTTACATGATCCGGACAGAAGAGTTTAGTCGGCTTTTTTGTGTAAGGAAAACCGACAAAACAGATGACTAATAGCAGAATCTCTAATATTTACAGCGGATTAAATATTAAAAAGGCAGAACCAACTGAATGGTTCTGCCTTTTTATTTTATGCATGTAGTTCAAAAAAGCCCCTGTGAACTGAAATACCGGGAACTTTTGATTTTATTATTTTGAAAAAATCAGCGGATCGGTAATGGTGCTTCGGTATAGCTTTTAATAAAAGTTTCTAGTTTGCTATGTTTCTCGGAGTCCAGATCTTTAAAAAGGATACTCCCCCGCCGAACCTGAATGATCTTATCCTGCAGGCGGTAGTCTGAAATTGCCTTGATCGGGATGTCATCAACAACTAATTGATAGTCGTGATAAAGGCTGATTTTTTTGACTTCTGAGCGCTTTATTTTCTTTCCCAGATAGCGGAATGAGAGGCCACCTTCACTGATATCCAGAATGTGATAAGGGAGAGATTCAGGCCCTTGATCGACCAGAACCAACGCCCGTTCCACCGCTTTGAAGCGCTGGTGGGATCGAACCGGACTATAATTAACTCGACTTTCCATTTGGTTGCTCCTTTGGTATCGATTTTAATTTCTCTACCAAAATTAAAACAAAACCACAACTAAGTTGTAGCATCTAGCTGATTTCTATTGTCTCATATCACATAAGTTTTTGTTTTGCAAATTTTATACCTGTCTGAGGGGATTGAGATGGTTTGTTCTCATCTCACCTCTCCCCCTGTTCTAACTTGCTGTGTTCTCTCAGTTTTTAAAAAGGGATAAAAAGGGGACATCCCATTTTTTTCTGCAAATTATTCTCAATTAGTAGATAATCAATGCTGATCCTATAAATGTCGAATTTCTTTACAGTTGGGGCTGAATGGGACAGTTACGCGGTAAAAACAGTTATATCCTTTGGGTTTTAGCTTTGGTTGCAGCAA
>JAUVCS010000160.1 GCA_030590745.1 Desulfuromusa sp. | reverse complement strand
AAATTACAGCTTGCCGGAGCAGAGGTGGTCTTTTTTCCTGCTGTTGACGGAAAAGTTTCTCTTCCTGCACTGTGGCAGGAATTGGGGCGGCGCAATGTTCAAAAACTCCTTCTGGAAGGGGGAGCTAAGTTGGCAGGGGCTGCTCTCTCTGAGGGTTTGATTAACCAGTTAATGTTGTTTGTTGCCCCTAAAATATTAGCTGGATCCTCTCCCTTTGGCCTTTTTCCTGGTTGCGGTTGCTCAAGTATGGCTGAGGCTATAAAACTTGAGGATCTAACTTACAAAGAAATTGGAGAAGACCTGCTGATCACTGGAGATATACCCGCATGTTTACAGGATTAATACAGTCTGTCGGTAAAGTTCACAATCTTAAGCGGCAGGGGGACTCGGCACAATTACAGATTGTCAGCAGTCTGGTGGATGCCGATCTGCAGCTTGGTGAGAGTGTCGCTGTCAATGGCGCTTGCCTGACTGTGACGGCCTGGGATAAGAGTAGTTTCAGTGTGGATGTCTCGCCGGAAACCATGAATTGTACCACCTTGGGGCTGTTACGACCCAATCAGCTGGTCAATCTTGAACGTGCATTGTCCCTTGCAGATCGTCTCGGGGGGCATTTAGTCAGTGGTCATATTGATTGTATTGCGACGGTCAGACGGCGCTATCAGGATCAAAATGCAATCCGTTTTGAGTTTGCTGTCCCTCAAGAGGTGATGCGCTATCTGGTAGTGAAGGGTTCTGTTGCAATCGATGGGATAAGCTTGACGGTTAACCGGGTTGAACATGACATGTTTTCCGTTGCAGTTATTCCCCATTCTTTAGAGAAAACAACACTTAATCTTTGTCGTGAAGGCTCACAGGTGAATATAGAAACCGACTTGCTGGGGCGTTATGTTGAACGGCTGTTACAGGGCGAAAAAAATACCCAGGGTCAGGGGAAAGTCGATTTTGACTTTCTTGCTAAAAATGGTTTTTTATGAGATAACTCGCCTTTGTTAATTAATATAAAGGATTGAATATATGCCAATTTCAAAAATCGAAGCCGCTCTTGATGATATTCGTCATGGTAAAATGGTTATTTTAGTTGACGATGAGGATCGGGAGAACGAGGGGGATCTTGTTGCTGCAGCCGAGTTGGTGACGCCTGAAATCATTAATTTCATGGCGACACAGGGGCGGGGGCTGATTTGTCTCTCCCTGACCGAAGCACGTGCTGATGAACTGGATTTGCCCTTGATGGTCACTGACAACAGTTCTTCTTTTGGTACCGCCTTTACCGTTTCAATCGAAGCGCGTCAGGGGGTAACAACCGGGATTTCTGTTGCTGATCGTGCCCATACTATACAGGTTGCTGTTGCTGATAAAACAACTGCGCGAGACTTAGCGCGTCCCGGGCATATCTTCCCATTGCGCGCCCAAAAGGGCGGTGTTCTGGTCCGAACCGGTCAGACCGAAGGTTCTGTAGATCTTGCCCGTTTGGCTGGACTTAAACCGGCTGGGGTTATCTGTGAAATCATGAATGCTGATGGCACGATGGCACGGATGCCACAGTTAGAAATCTTTGCTGCAGAACATGATCTCAAAATTATTAGTGTTGCTGACCTGGTTGCCTATCGGATGCGTAAGGAATTATTGGTTCGACGTGCAGCCGAAACCACAATTCCTACCCCATTTGGTGGAATTTTCAGGGCAATTGTTTATGAAAATGATGTTGATCATGCGCAACATATGGCGTTAATTAAAGGTGAAATTAAAACAGGCGAACCGGTTATGGTCCGGGTTCATTCCGAGTGTTTAACCGGAGATGTTTTCGGTTCACAGCGCTGTGACTGTGGTGAACAACTGCACGCTTCCATGGCACAGATTGAAGAAGAGGGGTCAGGAGTTATCCTCTATATGCGTCAGGAAGGTCGCGGTATTGGCTTGGTGAACAAGATTAAGGCGTATGCTTTGCAAGATCAGGGGCAGGATACTGTTGAGGCAAATCATTCTTTGGGATTCAAAGATGATTTGCGGGATTATGGTATCGGGGCACAGATCCTTGCGGATCTGGGGATTAACCAGCTGCGTTTAATGACCAATAATCCGAGAAAAATGGTGGGTCTTGAGGGCTATGGTCTGAAAATTGTTGAGCGGGTGCCGATCGAGGTGCCAGCCCATCAGGACAATCTTGAATATTTAAAAACCAAGCGGGAAAAGATGGGACATTTGCTGGAAAATCTCTAGAAGCCTGTCTGGCTTTGTGGATCGTAATAAGAAATTGTGTGGGAGGTCATTTATGTCAGAAATTATCGAAGGAACACTTGATGCCAAAGATTTTCGTTTTGGTATTATCGTCAGCCGGTTTAACAGTTTTATCTCCGATCGATTACTTGAAGGGGCGCTTGATACGTTGATTCGTCATGGGGCAACCCGTGAGCAAATAACTGTGGTCAAAGCTCCAGGTGCTTTTGAACTGCCGTTGGTTGCAAGCAAGATGGCGAATTCCGCTAAGTATGATGCCTTGCTCTGTCTGGGGGCAGTCATTCGCGGCGGCACTCCCCATTTTGAATATGTCAGTTCAGAAATGACCAAGGGGATCGCTTCAGTTTCATTACAGTCAGGCTTGCCAATCGCTTTTGGTGTCTTGACAACTGATTCTGTTGAGCAAGCTATAGAACGGGCTGGAACTAAAGCTGGGAACAAGGGTGTCGAGGCGGCGATGAGTGCCATTGAGATGGTGAATTTGTTGGGGGCTGTTTAATCAATGTCGAATAACCGCCGGGTCGGGCGTGAATATGCACTGAAGATGTTGTTTGCACTACACCTGAGTAAAGATCAGGAGATATCAGGGGCACTTCTTGCGACTTTTTTAGACAATTTCCGTTTTGCTGATGACGTCCTTGGTGAACCATTGTCGACAGTTGATATGCCGTTGGCAACATCTTCCCGGTTATTCGCTGAATCTATCGTTAATGGGGTTGTTGAGTACCGTTCAGTCATTGATAAGAAAATCTCGGAGGTTGCGAAAAACTGGTCACTGGAACGGATGCCCCCGGTTGACCTGTCAATATTACGGATTGGTGTTTATGAGCTTCTGTACCGGCCAGAAATTCCGCATCCGGTCATAATTGATGAAGCTATTGAGATTGCCAAGCGCTACGGGACAAAAGACTCACCTTCTTTTATTAATGGACTTCTTGATAGAATTTCTAAAAACCCATCTAAAACAGTTATTTGATTTATTTTTTTATGAATTGGGATTGCTATGCGTGCAATTAAATTTGGTTTGCTTGGATTCGGTACTATCGGTACTGGGGTTGTCCGGAACTTTCAACAAAACGGTTCAATCATTGAAAAACGACTTGGTCGTAAGTTGGAATTAGTCAAAATTGCCGATCTGGATATTGAAACTGATCGCGGGGTTGAACTGAAATCAGGGGTTCTGAGTGCTGCGGTGGAAGACGTTATCAGTGACCCTGAAGTCGATATTGTTATTGAGTTAATCGGTGGGTATGAACCGGCAAAAAGTTTTATTCTTCAGGCAATTGCAAATGGTAAGCATATAGTCACTGCCAATAAGGCACTGATGGCGATCCATGGCCAGGAAATTATTGCAGCTGCTGATCAGCGGGGAGTTTCAGTCCTCTTTGAAGCCGCAGTCGGTGGTGGAATCCCAATTATTTCGGCAATTAAAGAAAATCTCTGCAGCAA
>JAUVCS010000038.1 GCA_030590745.1 Desulfuromusa sp. | reverse complement strand
CCCCGGCGAGTGCCACCCTGTTTGATGGTTTCCGTTGCCGCATCAAAGACCCGCATGAAGGAGATCGGACCAGAGGAAACACCGCTGGTGGAACAAACATCATCGTTGGCAGGGCGAATCCGGGAGAAGGAAAATCCGGTCCCACCGCCACTTTTATGGATCAACGCCGTATTCTTGATCGCTTCAAAGATGCTCTCCATTGAGTCGCCTACCGGGAGAACAAAACAAGCTGATAATTGACCCAGTTCACGCCCGGCATTCATCAGCGTGGGTGAATTGGGTAAAAAATCCAGGCTGGTCATCATTTGATAATACTGCTGTTCGAATTTGGTCTTTTTCTTGTTAAGTACAGGTTCAGCAGAATCGATAGTTTGTGCGACCCGGCGGAACATTTCTTCGGCAGTTTCAAGAGTTTTCCCATCGTTATCCCGCTTCAGGTAGCGTTTCTTTAAAACCGTCATAGCATTTTTGGAGAGTTTTAAAGTTTTAGCGGTTTTTGCTTTGGTCATTGTAGATCCCTTCCTCACGTATTTCTATCTAGCTGATTTCATACAAAAGATAAGAATTTAGCTTTATAAGTATAACTAGAATAATAACTTGAACACACTATATTTTGTAGGTCGTGAATATAGACCACTACATGTAGTGCCTGTCAAGCTGAAAAGTATAAATAAAAGAATTTGTAAAAAAAGCAAACTGGTATGGAAAAACATGCTAGTCGGGCCGGAGTATTGACTTTATTTTTGTCTAAGAAAGGCTCTTTTTCAACCTCGTCGAGTTCTACTTGTCGTCACCCACAATTTTGAGTATTCTGCCAGATTCTCCCTTCACTGTTTGGACCATACAATGGAACCGGTTAAACCGATTTATCTTGATAATGCTGCGACCAGTCACCCCAAGCCGGAATCTGTCTACCTGGCTGTAGCGGCAGCATTGCGGGTTGGGGGGAGTCCTGGACGGGGCAGTCACCATTTGGCTACGACTGCAGATCGTTTAATTTTTGAAACCCGTGAACTTCTTGCTGAATTGTTTAATGGGGGACACTCTGAACAGTTTATTTTTACCGCCAATGCGACCGCTGCAATAAATCAGGCATTATTTGGGTTGTTGCAGAGTGGTGATCGGGTAGTGACCACAATGGTTGAGCATAATGCCGTGGTTCGTCCATTGCGGGAGTTGGAAAAACGCGGTATCGAGGTGGTCAAGGTTCCGGTAGATAGTGTGACCGGGATCGTAAATAAATCAGCGTTGCAAAAGGCCTGTTTGCATCAAACAACCCGACTATTAGTTGTGAATCACTGCTCTAATGTTCTCGGAACTATTCAACCGATTGAGGGTTTAGGCCGTTGGTGTCATGAACATGATATTCTGTTTATGGTTGACGGTGCCCAAAGTGCCGGACATCTGCCGATAGATTTTCAACATCTGGATGTTGATCTTTTTACCGCTTCGGGCCATAAGGGGTTGCTCGGACCGCAGGGAACCGGATTTCTTTATCTAAAGGAGGGGGTGGAACTGACCCCACTTATCTATGGCGGTACTGGAACAAATTCTCGCTCTGACCTGCAACCTGAACATTTGCCAGAACGACTGGAATCTGGAACCCTTAACCTTCCGGGATTGGCAGGGTTGCATGCCGCGCTGCAGTTTTTACAACACACCGGGATTGAGCAGGTTCATTCCAGGGAGACTCAGCTGACAGCAAAGATTCTGGATGGTCTGCAAAAGATTGATAGAGTTAAGATTTATGGTTCCGATAATGTTATGCTGCGTCTCGGAGTGATTTCATTTAATCTGGAAGGGTACGATCCTGCTGAAGTTGCTTTTATCCTTGATCAAGAAGAACAGATTGCAGTGCGGGTTGGTTTACATTGTGCCCCCGCTGCACACCGAACAATTGGAACCTATCCAAATGGTACTATCCGCGTTAGTCCGGGGTATTTCACTACAGAAACAGAAATAGAATGTTTTCTTCGGGCCCTGCAGAAAGTCAGTGCTAGAAGCAGTTGAGTAGTATTTCACTGTGCTATGAATAAGGATGAACCTCTGATGAAAAATTATATACTCGATACAAATGTCCTGTTACACGATCCGCAGGCAATCTTCAAGTTTGATGATAATACGGTGATATTGCCCTTGACGGTGATTGAGGAGATTGATCGGTTTAAAAAGGATCAGAGTGAAACAGGACGAAACGCCCGGCAGGTTTCGCGAATGATTGACGGGTTTCGATCACAGGCGAAATTGGTTGATGGCGTTCCCCTTGAAAACGGTGGTCTCCTTAAAGTTGCTTTTTACAAAGAGGAGTTTCTCCATAAATTACCCCCGGAACTCCGCTCTGACAGTGGTGATAATCGGATCCTGGCTGTCGCATGGTATCTACAGGAAAATTTACCTGAGGGGACAGTCTTCTTCGTTACCAAAGATATTAATTTGCGGATCAAGGCCGATACTATCGGCATGTACGCCGTTGATTATCAGAATGACAAAGTTCCGATAGAAGATCTTTATACCGGTACCGGTGAAGTTTTGTTGTCCAAAGATAAAATTGATCAGTTCTACACTGAGGGTTCGCTGGAAATAGAAGGTGATTTCTTTGCCAATCAGGGTTTGACTCTGGTTGATGAGACCAATCCCTCCCATTCGGCTCTAGGGCGTTACAGTGCAACAAAACAGGAAATTGTCAGCCTGATTAAAGTTTCAAAAGAGGGTATTTGGGGTATTCATCCCCGTAATCGCGAACAACAGTTTGCCTTAGACCTCTTGTTGAATGACGATATCCCGTTGGTTTCACTGGTTGGTAAAGCCGGTACGGGAAAGACCCTGCTGGCAATTGCTGCGGGTTTGGTTAAAACTGCGGATGAAAGTGCCTATAATCGCCTCCTTGTTTCCCGTCCCGTCTACCCTATGGGGCGTGATCTGGGATTTTTGCCGGGGGATATCGAAGATAAGTTGGCGCCGTGGATGCAGCCGATTTTTGATAATGTTGAGTTGCTGCTATCATCCTTTGATGAGGGGGGAAATCGTAAACGAGGCTATCGGGAACTGATTGACCTTGGTCTCATGGAGATAGAGCCGTTGACCTATATTCGTGGTCGATCGATTCCAAAACAGTACATGATTGTCGATGAAGCCCAGAATCTGACCCCTCATGAAATCAAAACAATTATTACCCGTGCAGGTGAGGGGACAAAAATTGTTCTGACCGGTGACCCCTATCAGATTGATAACCCCTATGTTGATTCAGCCAGTAATGGTTTGTCTTTTTCTGTTGAGCGTCTTAAAGGTCAGGAAATAACTGCCCATACTACCTTGACAAAAGGGGAGCGCTCTCCGCTGGCTGAGTTGGCTGCTAATCTTCTTTGATGGCGTCGCAAAAAGTTCTTTTAATTAGGATGAAGTATCGACCCTTTAACCTTAAGTGTGATGTGTAAAGTATTATGTTGTTACTTGCTTTAGAAAGTTCCTGTGATGAAACCGCGGCGGCGGTTGTTCGTGATGGCCGCCAGGTATTGTCAAACCTGATTTCATCTCAAGTGGATTTGCATGCCGTCTATGGTGGTGTCGTGCCGGAACTGGCCTCACGACGGCATCTTGAGGTGATCAATCCATTGGTTGAAGAAGCACTCAGTAGTGCCGGGGTTAAACAGGGGGATCTGGAAGGGATTGTGGTGACGCGAGGTCCAGGATTGGTTGGTGCCCTGCTGGTTGGAGTCTCATTCGCCAAAGCGTACGCCTATGCACTGCAGCTTCCCCTTATTGGTGTCCATCATATTGAGGGGCATATCCTGGCAATTCAGTTAGAGACGGAGGTTGAATATCCATTCCTGGCTGTCGCGGTTTCCGGGGGGCACACCCATCTGTATCGGGTTGATGGTATCGGTCGATATCAGCTGCTGGGTCGGACGGTTGACGATGCTGCTGGAGAGGCTTTCGATAAGGTTGCTAAAATGTTGGGGCTGGGTTATCCGGGTGGTCCGATCGTCGATAAACTGGCGGTTGCAAGCGATGCTGGCGGGATTGTTTTCCCCCGGCCAATGTTGCAGAAAGATAACTTTAATTTCAGTTTTTCCGGGATGAAAACCTCGGTTCTCAATTATCTACAACGGCTTGACGCACCAGCAGATAAAACGACTATTGGTCAGGTTTGTTGTGCTTTTCAAACAGCGGTGGTTGATGTTATTACCAAGAAAGCTCTCCGTGCTGCGGATTCAGAAGGTTTAAGCCGCATTGTGGTTGCCGGTGGTGTCGCTTGTAACTCAGGGTTACGTAAAAAGTTTTCCCAGCTAGCAGTTTCGCATGGAGTCACTGTTTATTTTCCGACCCCGCTTCTGTGTGCTGATAATGCGGCCATGTTGGCGGTCGCGGGGGACGCCTATTTATCTCAAGGGCTTGTTTCCGATCTGGATCTGAATGCTGTCTCCAACTGGCCGTTGGAACAGCTTAACTGTAATTAGATAGAGTGTATTGACTTATGTGGCGGCGCTGGGGTTTTCCCCGACAATTTAAGTTAAACCTGATCCGGCTGGCGCGTCTTCGTTCAGAGCCGGATGCTATTGGCCGTGGTCTAGCTCTTGGTCTGTTTATCGGATTTACCCCCACCTTTGGCGTGCAGATTATATTGGCAATTCTGTTTGCCTTCTTATTGCGACAAAATAAAATTGCTACCTTTATTGGTGTCTGGGTCAGTAATCCACTTACCGCTCCGTTGATCTATGGTTTGGAATATAGTCTTGGCCGGATGCTGCTGGGGATGCCTCCACTTGCCGCTGATTATCCCGTTTTTGAACTGAGCTGGTCGTTGGGAGCAGATATTGCCGTTCCGCTGTTACTTGGGAGTCTGGTTCTTGGTATCCCTGCGGCAATTATTGGTTATTCATTGACCGTCAGGCTGGTTCCCAGCTTAAAACGCTGTAAAATTCCCCGCTGGCCGCGCCGGACTAACCTCTAACTGATTGTTCTCTTCATCATGATTGCGAAATTATTTCCAATCCATTTTCACCAGATGAAGAACTGTTGTTTTTTAAGCTTCAATGAATATTGGACTTACAGGGGAAAGAAGTAATGGGCTATCAAACCAAAAAACGTTTCGGACAACACTTTCTTCATGATCATACTGTGATTGATCGGATTATCACCGCTGCACAGCTTGATCCCCAGCAACAGGTGGTTGAGATCGGCCCCGGGTTAGGGGTGTTAACAGATGAGTTGCTGAGCCGATCCGCCCATGTTCAGGTGATGGAGATTGACCGTGATCTGATCGAGCGTCTGGAAGCCCGTAACGATTCCCGTTTAACCATACATTCAGGGGATGTTCTCAAACTGCCGTGGCGGGATTTTCTGGATCAGCCACCCTACAAAATGGTTGCTAACCTTCCCTATAATATTTCCAGTCAGGTTGTTTTTCGTCTACTTGAGCACCGCGATCTGTTTCAACAAATGGTATTGATGTTTCAGCGAGAAGTGGGTGAGCGTTTGATGGCTTCTCCCGGCAGAAAAGAATACGGGATTCTATCAGTTCTCTGTCAACTCTGGTATGAGATCAAAACCGTGACATTGGTTAAACCGGGGGCCTTTTCTCCTCCACCGAAGGTTGATTCAATCGTTCTTAACTTTAAATTATTACCATCGCCCCGGGTTGATCCGGTTGATGAGGTGCTGTTTAAAAAAGTGGTCAAGGGGGCTTTTAGCCACCGCCGTAAAACTCTGCGTAACAGCCTTCTTGCCAGCGGCTTTGCTGTAACTGATATTGATCAGTCATTGCGGCAGGCAAGTATTTCACCGGGTTGTCGCGGGGAAACCCTGACCTTGCAAAATTTTTCCGACCTGACCCGATTCTTCGCTGAAAAAATAAATTAAAAATTCATCAAACATGCTTGATAACTGACTGTTCGTAGTTTATTCTTTTGTGGTGCTACCTCCGATAATTCTGTCTCTGGTTGAGCACGGTACAACACCCTTTTTGATAGATCAGGGAGATTGACATGAAAGTGACTGTGGCCCGAGGTGGTCGGACGTCAGAGGAACGGGATCAACTTTTTCAGCCAGAAATAATTGAACAAGAGTTGATCAGGCAGGGACAGAAGACAGGTTTTTCTGTCTGTCTGGATTTGGCAAACATTTTGCGGCAGGAGATACCGGAGATTTTTTTGTCGCCACTCTCGTTAACCGAAATTGTTGCAAATCTCCTTCAAGCGAACAGATTTCTATCCCAACGAAGTGCAGACCAGATCAAAGTAACATTACAGGCACAGGAAACCCCTGGGCACTATTATCTTTTTACCAATGCTCCAGATGCTAACCATATATTTTTCTCGATTCAGGAGTACCTCCATCGTCGTTCGTACCATTTTCGAGTGATTTGCCATCCAATTATTTCTGCTTCAAGAGAAAACGACATATTGCAACAAGTTTCAGAAGGGGACAGCAGTCTTCCTCAGGAATCATTTGTCTGGATGGAATTAGAACGCTTTTCTTCGCGTCAGGTCGCAGACTTAGAACAGGCGATCACAACAATTATCTCTTCTGCTGTGACAATTCATCAGAGCCGTCCGGCAATGTTAAAGAAAATTTCAGATCTTGGTAAAATCGATGGTTTGAGTCAATATCAAGATCTCTATGAGTGGCTGCAGCAGGAGAATTTTATTCCTGTGACAACGCGTAGCTACACTTATGCAAAAGGTGCTGATTCAGGCAACTTTTCTGAAGAAACTTCTGAGTCCTTAGGCTTGAATCAGTTTTATGATCGAGCCTTTTATAAAGATGCCCAGGCAATCACTCTAACTCCGGAAATGGTGTTTCCACTTTTAGGGCATGGGAAAAATGTTGATCTAGAACAGACTGATCTCCGTTGCCCGCTGCACCGTTTCGAGCGTCTGACATATATTGGATTTCGTGAGGAATTGGCTGAGGGTGGTTACCGTGAACATTGTTTCTGGGGTTTTTATACGCAGAAAAGTATTGATCAAAATACGTTTACTATCCCGGCATTGCGCCAGCGGATTGAACGGGCGCAGGAGCAGTTGAATATACCGCCAGCCTGTCATAACTATCTCAAAACAATACAAATCATAAACAGTTTTCCAAAAATTGAATTATTCTTGATGGGTGATGCTGAACTGCGGCGGATGCTCCGTTCCTTCACCCAGATGCACCGACAGGCGGGTGTGAAAGTTATCGTTGCTCCAAGTGCTGCGGAGACAGCTCTGAAGTTAATGCTGATTATGCCCAATGAATATTACCTGTCAGAACACATCGAGCGAATGGAGATCTATTTAAGGCGTTATTTCAAGGCAATTTCTGTCGAATCCCGGTTGATTCACCTTGCCTCTGACTACCTGAGTATTCATGTTAATCTGCAATTGCAGAAAAAAGAGGCAAAAATAGACCTTATTCAGCTGGAACA
>JAUVCS010000250.1 GCA_030590745.1 Desulfuromusa sp. | reverse complement strand
ATATGACAGTGCCAGGACACTGCGCTCCAAACGCAACCTCTATGCCCCCTTTACCGGAGTTATTGAAGAGTTGTTGGTCAGCATTGGAGAAAGCTGTGATATCGACACGCCACTGATCCAACTGGTCGATACGAGTCAAGGCTATTTTGTCGCCAACGTAGAGCTGGAAGTTTCAGCCAACCTGGCCGTGGGACAAAAGGTGCAACTCCAGCTGCAAACAGAAGCAGAACCCCTCTCCACGGAGGCAGAAATCGTTTACATCAGTCCCCTGGTTGACCCAGCCAGCGGGTTACGCCTGATCAAGGTACTATTTGATAATCAACAAGGACAAATCGTTCCCGGTGTCGCCGGAATCATGCGTCCGTCAGAGCAGTAACAATTCGTTGTCATTCTGGAATGCCTGTGTCCGATATAACATCAATCAAAGAGCTCCACTCTTTTCCTGGCCATCCGGCTCAATTCTGGCCGGCTTTTCTGGCTTTTGCCAGTCAGCAGATCCAGGCTAACAGCTCTGTTCTGTTAATCAGAAAGAGTTCCTGGGAGCAGCAACTGCAATGGCCGACAACGCAACCAACTCACCAGAGTTCACCTCTCTCTGAACCACTGCTCCAGCTGGCTGACAACTCTCTGCAGCAGGGCCATGCCGTTTTACGCAGTAACAACCCGGCACAACCCCTCTTGATTGGTCTGGCGGTGGGGGGACAAACCACAGAGCAGCCACAGGTCATTATTTTTGAAGTCCAGAACACCACCGCTGAACAATTGAATTATCACTTGCGCCAACTACAGTTACTGGCAGATACACCTGCTGTTTACCAACAAACCAGAGCTGGAATCGAAGAGCTCGGCAAACGAGCCGACCTGACCCAAACACTGGAACTGCTGCTGTTGTTGAATCAACAGGAAAAGTTCATGGCCGCCGCAATGACGGTGGTCAACGAAACCGTCTCCCGTTTTCACTGCGGCAGAGTCAGTCTCGGTTGGCAAATCGATGGCTATATCCGTCTCCAGAGCATCAGCCATATGGAGCAGTTTGAGCCAAAAATGGAGATTGTCAATCAGCTTGAAGCTGCTATGGAAGAGGCTTTCGATCAGGATGAAGAGGTTTTCTTTCCTGCCGTTTTGGCCGATGGTCCGATCAACCGTGATCACGCCAGTTATGCTAAAAACCAGCAGGTTAGCCAGTTACTTTCACTGCCATTGCGGGCTGCCGGGCAAGTTGTCGGGGTCTTAAGCTGTGAAAGAGAGCAGACCCCTTTCAGTGAAGCAGAAATCCGCAGCTTGAGAATCCTCTGCGACCAGATTTCATCCCGCCTGGCAGTTCTTAAAAAAACAGATCGCTGGATAGGAGCAAAGCTGAAAGAGAGCTTAAAAACAACCTTTACCACCTTGCTCGGCCCGGAAAAAACCCTGATCAAATTGGCGGGATTGTTAATTTTCGGACTGTTGTTGGGCTCTGTTCTGGTACAGCTTCCCTACCGCATCGAAGCCCCCTTTATCCTGCGCAGTAAAGATGTTCGCCAGATTACCGCCCCGTTTCCCGGTTATATCGATCAGGTTCAAGCTGATATCGGGCAGCGGGTTGAGAAGGGGAACCCCCTGTTGACTCTCGATAACAGTGATCTGTTACTCGAGGAAGCAGAAGCGGTGACAAATCGGGTTCGGTACCTGCGTGAAGCGGAAAAAGCACGGGCTAAAAATGCCTTGATTGAGATGAAAATAGCCCAGGCACAGGCAGAGCAGGCGCAGGCGCAACTGGAACTGATCCAACACCGCTTGAATCGTGCTCAATTGCGCTCACCGATTGACGGTATTGTGGTTGAAGGTGATTTTTCCGAACGGCTCGGCACCCCGGTGGACAAAGGGGATGTATTGTTCAAAGTGGCACGCCACGAAAAACTCTATGTAGAAATCCGCGTGACTGAACAGGACATTCAGGAACTATCCGCCGGACAAACTGGAGAAATGGCCTTTGTCAGCCAGCCACGACATAAATATCCGCTGCAGATTCAACAAATTGACCCGCTGGCCAGCGCTGAAGAGTCTGGAAATATCTTTTTTGTCCGCAGTGAAATTTTCACCACGGCAGAAAGCTGGTGGCGCCCGGGGATGAGCGGTATCGCCAAAATCTCGGTTGGTGAACGTCCTCTACTCTGGATCTTCAGTCACCGTACGGTGAATTTCTTACGTTTGCTGATCTGGTGGTAAAGGCTGAATAAATGAAGCATGGCATCGGCAAAACATTCAGTGAATCGTGGCACCGCGTTGCCGAACTGCGGGTCACTTTGCGTTCTACAGTGACAGTTCGTAAACAACTGTTCCGGGGCAAGCACTGGTATGTATTGCAGGATCCTTTCAATAATCATTTCTTCCGTCTGGAAAAACCGGCCTACACTTTTATCCCGCGCTTAAACCCGGCACAAAGTGTTGCCGAAGTCTGGCAAAGCAGTCTGGAGCACAATCCAGAAAC
>JAUVCS010000235.1 GCA_030590745.1 Desulfuromusa sp. | reverse complement strand
AGGGAAAAGCTACTTTATTTCCAATGATGAACCATTACCACTATGGGATATGGTCAACAGGATTCTTGCCGCTGACGAAATCCCGGCTGTAGAAAAATCGATTTCTCCCCGTCTTGCCTACCTTGTTGGAGCCCTTCTCGAAACCATCTATCGGCTGTTTAAACTCTCCGGGGAGCCTCGGATGACCAGATTTGTAGCTAAGGAATTATCCACTGCTCACTGGTTTGATCTTTCTGCCGCCAAAAAAGATTTTGGTTATCAACCGCAGGTTTCGATTGAGGAAGGGCTGAGTCGTTTACGTTACTGGCTGCAGCAGCAGCGTTGATGTGACTATTGAGATGACTTCCTGGCAGGATCCAGAAGATTTCCCACAGCTTCTTCCCGGACAATTACATCTCTGGCGCTTCTCGCTGGACGCTTGGCCTGCGACATATGAAAACCTGCGATCTCTTCTCTCTACTGACGAATTGGTGCGTGCTGATCGACTACTTGACCCACTGAAACGTCACAACTTCATGGTTGCCAGAGGTCATTTACGGCAACTTCTGGCAAACTATCTTGACCTGGCTCCTGAGGAAATTGATTTTAGTTATAATATTTCTGGAAAACCCCTTGTTACCGCAAAAAACAGCAGGCGATTGACTTTTAACCTCTCTCATTCCGGTTCCCGAGCAATTCTTGCCGTCGCGATTAATGCTGAATTGGGAGTTGATATCGAAAAAGTTGATTCTGACCTCAAATTTCAATTGTTGGCAGATCGTTATTTTAGCCCGGTGGAGCTCGTTGCGTTGAAAGGGTTTTCAACCATCCGAGAACGGCGGCAATTTTACCGCATCTGGACCCGTAAAGAGGCGGTTCTAAAAATGATTGGTTCGGGCTTCAGTTCGCCGGAGCCGTTGGGATCAGTGTCGCAGAACTGCTGCTTGAAAAACTTTTTTTTTGCACCAGGTTATATTTCTGCAGTTGCAATAAACAGGAAAATAACTGCTATTCTTAAACTCAATTTTTCAGCTGATGGAGGGATCCGTTCAAAGTGAAAATTACTTGTTTACTCTGGAAACAGCTGGAGGAATAACCGTAGTTTAAAGGATTTCACTTGACACATTATGGTCGATTTGGTACTTCAAAGCGCACGTTAAATCGATACTTAACGGCCCCGTCGCCAAGTGGTAAGGCAGAGGTCTGCAACACCTTTATCAGCAGTTCGAATCTGCTCGGGGCCTCCATTAATTAAGAGTGCCAACCAGTTACGGTTGGCACTCTTTTTAGTTTGGCACTCTTGGTATTATGGATATTTTTTCACCACAGATAATAATACTGATCTTACTGTTTGGCTCTTTTGCGGGCTTTGTCGCAGGGTTGCTGGGTATCGGTGGTGGAGTTATTCTGGTTCCACTGTTTCTCTGGTTGTTCTCCCTTGTTGATTTCCCTGCAGATCTAATTGTTCATACCGCATTTGGAACCAGTCTTGCTATTATCCTTCCCACCGCCATCAGCAGTACCCTGGGGCATCGTAAACGGGGCAACGTTGATTGGCATATGGTTGCATTTTTAGCCCTCGGTGGAGTTTTTGGCTCTCTTCTCGGCTCCTCAGCAGCGGCAGTGATCCCGGGTGATAAGCTGAAAATGTATTTTGGGTTGATGCAGGTTCTGGTCAGTTTGAAATTAATCTTCTACAAACCCTACATTCCCCCTGAAAATCTGGCTCGGGCAAAAAGAACTTCACTGTTGTTGGTCGGATTTGCCGGTGGCCTCTATTCTGCTTTTTTCGGTGTTGGAGGTGGTGTGGTTGCCGTCCCGCTGATGTTGATATTTCTTCAGCTTCCAATTCATCTGGCGGTAGGAAATTCCAGTGCCCTGATTGTTGTCTCATCTTTTTCTGCGGTTCTCTGCTATATCTGGTTTGGTATCCAGAATTCAAGTGGTGCTCCTTTCTCTATCGGTTATGTCAATCTGCTGGTGGCTTTTCTGGTTGCCCCGTTATCAATGATCGGTGCCCGGCTCGGAGTTAAATTGGCAAGTCGCACCAGTCATGATAAATTGGTGAAGATATTTGCCCTTTTATTAATGCTGGTTGGGGTCAAAATTTTACTTGGATTATAGGAGACGCTATGCTTCGACAAGCCGCAGTCGCCGGTCAATTTTACCCTGCAGATAGTGATGAGTTAGCCACTCAACTTGATTCTCTTTTGTTGACCAAAAAAAAACCTGAAAAAGTGAAGGGTCTCATTGTCCCTCATGCGGGATATGTTTATTCTGGGGCGGTCGCTGGTGAGGTGTTTGCCTCCACAGAGATTCCCCGGCAGGTCATTTTGCTGGGGCCAAACCACCACGGCGCTGGAAGTAATATTGCCGTCAGCGGGGCTGAAGGGTGGGTAACTCCATTGGGAACCATTCCTGTCGCAACCACGTTGCGGCAACAGTTGGTGCAGCAGATAGATGCTTTATCGCTTGATGACCGGGCCCATGAATATGAGCATTCTCTTGAGGTGATGTTGCCTTTTCTGTTGCACCGGCAGCCGGAATTGCAGATCGTGCCGATTGCCCTCGGGCAACTAGCGTTAGCTGATTGCCTTGAGTTGGGTGGTGCAATTGCCCGGGTACTGCAGGATTGGCAAGGGGAGGTCCTGCTCCTTGCCAGTACCGATATGAACCATTTCAGCACGGCTGAAATATCTGAGAAGCTCGATTTTATGGCCATTGATGCAATGACGGC
>JAUVCS010000090.1 GCA_030590745.1 Desulfuromusa sp. | reverse complement strand
ATATCATTTTGTGCCAGACCAATAGTCGCAGCAAAAAATGCGGTCAGACCACCAACAATAGCAATCGTCATCATGGTTGCCGGCGCCATGGCAAACAGACCATTCATTCGAGCGATCATGTAAACACCAGCCGTAACCATGGTCGCTGCATGGATCAATGCTGAAACCGGAGTGGGTCCTTCCATCGCATCAGGGAGCCAAGTGAATAAGGGAATCTGTGCCGATTTACCTGTTGCACCAAGAAAGAAACAGAGGGTGACAACTGTAATCAATAAACCGCCAGACTCAAGTAGATGACCACTCTCAGCAATCTTTACAAAGTTAAGAGTCCATACCCCTTTTTCAGCCAGTGCCCAAAAGAGGGTTAGCAAACCACAGAGGAAACCAAAATCACCAATGCGGTTAACGATAAACGCTTTGTTCGCCGCCGTACTGGCACTCTTCTTTTCGTAGTAATAGCCGATCAGCAGATAAGAGCAGAGACCAACGCCCTCCCAACCGATGAACATGACCAGCGCATTACCACCAAGAACCAGCATCAACATGGAAAACGCAAACAGGTTCATGTAGCAAAAAAAGCGGTAGTAGCCCTCCTCACCGTGCATGTAGCCGATTGAGTACAAGTGAATCAGGGTACCAACACCAGTAACCACCATGATCATCACTGCTGACAAGGGATCTAACAGTAACTCCCAATCGAGCTGAAAGTTGCCGACTGACATCCAGGATCCGATGACAAGCTCATGAACTTTTTCTGTATCGCCTAGCAATTTGAAAAGGTTTTGCGCGGCAACCAAAAATGAAAGGAACATCAGGCCGGTAGCAATACCGCCAATCACCGCTTCATTTTTGATCTTCTTGCCAAACAAGCCGTTAAAAATCGACCCGATCAGTGGGAAGAATGGGATGAGCCACAGATTACTGTACATCAAACTCTCCTATTAGCTGAAACACCCGTAAAAGTGGAAATGTCTTTTACTTGATGCACTTACAAAAATTTGCGAGATAGCTAAGCAAAATTTTCGTCTTACAAGGCGCAGCGGGTTTTCAGGGGTGAAGACATACACATTGTATGTCGAGATCCTGAAAAAACGCTGTAACACAGTAAGTCGGACTTTTTGCAACGCTATCACCATTTGAGCATGTTGAAATCGTCGGTATCGATCGATTCTTTATTACGAAAGAATGCAATCATCAGCGCTAACCCGACAGCTGCTTCAGCAGCAGCAACCGTCATAACAAAAAATACAAAAATCTGACCATCCATATTGCCGACGTGACGTGACAGGGCAATAAAGGTCAGGTTCACCGAATTGAGCATCACCTCAATGCACATGAAAATAACAATGGCATTTTTCCGCGTGAGCACACCAAATGTTCCGATGGCAAACAGAATAGCACTCAACAATAAGTAGTGATTTACGGTAATCATGATCAATCTCCCGAGCTAAACTCGATTAAACTTCGCGTTTTGAGAGGATAACAGCACCGACAATTGCAACCAGCAACAGGATCGAGGCAATCTCAAAGGGGAGCAAAAAGTCAACAAACATGGCCCGACCAATCAGTTCCGTGTGGCCATAACTTGAGATAACTTCACTGGTCACACTGCCGCCGGTTCCGGTCGCTTCACCATATCTGATAAAGTAATTAGCAACAAAGAGGATCAGTGCCGAAAGAACTCCTGCCCCGGCGATTCCATGCGTGTAGCGCTCTTTCACTGCCAAGCCAAGATTCAGTAACATGATGACAAAAACAATCAGCACCATGATCGCCCCGGCATAAACCATAATTTGAATAGCAGCCATGAAAGGAGATTCCAACATGATGTAAAACACCGCCAGACAAAGAAAAGTAGTAATCAGATTCAATGCGCTGTTGATCGGATTTCGACATTGAGTGACAAAAACTGCCGAAATGATTGCAACCGTCGCAGTGAGATAAAAAAGAATCGCTTCCATGATAACTTGAGCTCCTTCTTACGACTTGAGAAGACGTTCTTTACCAAAGTCAAAATCATCGCGGCTAAAGTTTGCCATTTCGTAAGCACTGGTCATTTCAATTGCTTCCATCGGACAAGCTTCAACACAGTAGCCACAGAAAATACAACGCAGCATATCGATTTCAAAAACTTCCGGATATTTTTCGCCCGCTTCGTTTTCCGCTGCAACAACGGTGATACATTTTGCCGGGCAAACTGTCGGGCAAAGATAGCAAGCGACACATTTTTCACGGTGCTCGGTCGAAATCAGACGATGCAGCCCGCGGAAACGGGGAGCCATTTCCAGCTTTTGTTTCGGGTACTGTACTGTGGTGCAGTTCCCCGGCAACAGATGCTTCAGCGTAATACTCAAGCCTTTGGCAAACTCTTTAAACATATCTATCCTCTACGTAACGTGTGGTTACTACCAGAGCAGAATGGCAATACCCGTGATCACAATATTCACAAGTGCCAACGGGAGCATAATTTTCCAACCCAGGAACATCAACTGGTCGTAACGAAGACGCGGGAAGGTCGCCCGAATCCAGATGAAGAAGAACATGAATGCAAATACTTTAATCAGAAAATTTATCCAGCCATAGAATGGCCCACCCCAGCCACCAAGAAACAGTGTTGAAGCAATCGCAGATACAGTAATCATATTGGCATATTCAGCCATAAAGAACAGCGCGTATTTCATGGCGGAATATTCGGTACAGAAACCGGAAACCAGCTCGGTCTCAGCTTCGGGCAAATCAAACGGAGTCCGGTTAATTTCAGCCATAGAACCGATAACGAACAGTACAAATGCCAAAGGTTGGCAGAAGATGTACCAGTTCGGAATAAAACTGACAGATTCAAGGCCCCAGAGAGGCTGCTGTTGTGCCGCCACAATCCCACGTAAACTGAGGGTTTCTGAAAGCATGAAAATGGCAACTATCGAGAGGCCAACAGCAAGTTCATAAGAAATCATCTGTGCCGTTGAGCGAATACCACCAAGTAATGCGTACTTACTGTTGGATGCCAGCCCGGCCAGTACGATCCCGTAAACTCCAAGACCGGCCATTGCGACAATGAACAGCACCCCAATATTGAGATCAGTTATCTGCATCGGAACCGCGTAAAGGGTACCATCATAAGTAAACTGCAGATCCCCACCGAAAGGGATAACCGAGATCGAAATAAAAGCGGGAGCCAGAATCATCATCGGAGCAAGGATAAAAGCAAACCAGTGAGCTTGTGAAGGGATGATATCCTCTTTAAAAAAGAGTTTCAAACCATCGGCAATTGGCTGCAATAGTCCTTTTGGCCCAGTCATATTCGGGCCCATCCGGCTCTGCATTCTGCCAATTATCTTACGCTCTGCGTAGGTCGCATAGGCGACAATCAACAGCGTCGCTACAAAAGCCACGATAATCTTTACCAACATGACCCCTGTAAATAACCAGGGTGTTTCCGAGAGTGTCAGAACTTCTGGCGTCATGACCATCCTCTTCCTTCATCAGTCTATGGCATCTCTGCCGTTTGCAGCTGATAGAAAAACCTACCAGCAATCCAATATATTTAAAATTGCGTCAGGCGAATCGACTAACGGTCGATTTCACCAAGAACAATATCGAGCGTACCAATCACGGCAATAACATCGGCCAGTAATTTTCCTTCAACCATCTGTGGCAGTCCTTGCAGGTTGACAAAGGATGGTGGCCGGATCTTCATTCTGAACGGATAAGCTGAGCCATCAGCAATAAGATAAAAACCAAGTTCACCCTTAGGTGCTTCGACTCCTTGGTAAATCTCACCTGGCTCGGTCTTGAACCCTTCGGTAACAATCTTGAAGTGGTGAATCAAACTCTCAATGTTATTGACAACATCCTGTTTGGGTGGCAGGACCACCTTGGGACAATCAGCCAGAATTGGCCCTGGTTTCAGCTTATCCAATGCCTGCAGGATGATACGGGCAGACTGAAGCATCTCATCAAGGCGCACCCGATAACGATCAAAAGTATCACAGCCGGTTCTGACTGGAACGTCAAAGTCATAATCTTCGTAACCACTGTAAGGATTATCACGGCGTAGATCCCAATCAACCCCGGAAGCCCGCAATGATGGACCGGTAATGCCGATATCAATAGCTGCCTCAGCACTGATTTCGCCAACCCCGATGGTACGTTTCTGCCAGATCCGGTTACCGGTCAGCAAACCTTCATATTCTTCAATATGCTCAGGAATCGATTCAGCAAAAGCACGAATATCCCCCTCAAGACCATCCGGGAGATCGTCAGCAAGACCACCAACCCGGAAGTAATTGGAGGTCATCCGCGCTCCAGATACTTTTTCATAGATATCGGTGATACATTCACGCTCGCGGAAACAATAGAGAAATACCGTCATTGCACCGATATCAAGGGCGTGACAAGCCAGCCACACCAGGTGACTCTTAAGGCGGGTCAATTCAGTCATGATGACCCGGATCCGTTGTACCCGCTCCGGGATTTCGTCAGTAATTCCAAGTAACTTTTCAACCGCTAATACATAGCCGAGGTTGTTACTCATCGGTGCCAGATAATCAAGGCGGTCAGTCAGTGGAATGATCTGATGATAGGTACGATGCTCAGAAAGCTTCTCAATCCCCCGGTGTAAAAAACCGATATGCGGGGTCGCCTTCACCACAATTTCGCCATCGAGTTCAAGGATCAACTGCAACACACCGTGCGTTGACGGGTGTTGAGGTCCCATGTTGATGGTCATTGTTTCGGTATTTGCTGCCATTATATGCCTCGTCCGATTAAGGAGTGTCTAAAGCGTTTTCGTTAGGAAAGTCGACCCTTATAAGGCTCACGATCCGGCCCCTGCACTGGGTAGTCCTTGCGCAACGGGTGCCCTTCCCAGTCAGCAGGCATCAGGATACGCCGCAGATCGGGATGGTTGTTAAATTTAATCCCCAGCAGATCCCAACACTCACGCTCATGCCAGTTGGCAGTTCCCCAGACGGTGCTGACGGTATCAATATTGGCATTCTGCTCTTCGACTGGTGCCTTGATCCGAATGCGTTGTTTTGTCGTGATATTATAGAGGTTGTAAACCACCATGAAGCGTGGTGACTTGCCCATATAATCAACCCCGCAAAGATCGCAAAGCAAATTGTAACCTAACTCATCACGCATGAAAGTGCAGATATCGACAATCTGCTCCTTCTTGACAGTGACGGTTGTTTCTCCG
>JAUVCS010000219.1 GCA_030590745.1 Desulfuromusa sp. | reverse complement strand
ATATTAATCAGGAGACGATGCCGAAGGTCAATGAATTGCTCGGTAAATTTGAGAGTACTATTGACGGGATTAATACAACGTTAGGTCCTGATTCTGCAATAAATTATAACGCCAGAGTGATGACTGATGAGCTGTCGTTGACGATTCGATCAATGCGATCTCTACTCGAGTATCTTGAAAAGGATCCACAGGCGTTGATTTTCGGTAAAGAAGGAGACCAGAAATGATGAGAGGTATTATTTGTCAGAGTAGCCGTTGGGTTGTCCTATTAGCTGTTGCTGTCCTGCTTTCCGGCTGTATCGGACGCAGTTCCCCCAAGGTTACTTATTTCAGCCTGTTGACTGCTGAACAGTTAAAGACAGAACAAACAATTGCTTCACTCCCGGAAGTTAATTTGGGAATTGGTCCCATCACAATTCCAGCCAGCCTGAAACGGTCGCAGATTGCGACTCGGCAGCTGGGCAATCAGTATGAATTTAATGAATTCAATCGCTGGGCTGGGATTTTGGAAAAAGATTTAAGTTATGTTCTGGGTGAAAATCTTGGTCAGTTGCTCGGTGTCGATAGCATTGGTTTCTTCCCTTGGAGGCCCCATTTCCAACCAACTTATCGAGTTACTCTCGATGTGATAAGGCTGGATGGCTCTCTGGATGGTGATGCTGTCCTCAGCGCCCATTGGGTTGTTGCAGATGCCAATGGCAAGACGTCCCTTGCGGATGGCAAAAGTGAATATCGACAACCCCTGGAGGACAAAACTTATCCGGCTCTTATCAAGGCAGAGAGCCAGTTGGTTGCCCAGTTGAGCCATGAGATTGCCGTGGCGATTGCTGCGCTCAATAAATAGAGTTATATCGGTAGTTTAAATAAATCAAAGGGGGGACGGTGTTTTTATTGGTTAACAAAACACTGTCCCCCCCCTTTTTTTGTTACTCTGGATGGGAGCCCGAATCCAGCAAAACCGGGACTGTCCCCGCATGGGGGCTATCCCAGGGTTTTGCGACGCGAACCACTGCAGTTTCATAACCCGTAACCACGTGGACAGCCTCCGATAGTGCTGGGCACAGTAGAGAGGTTGTAGGCCAATAACTATTTCAAGAGAGCATCGCCGTGACTATTATTTATACCCTTGACATGATCGGTACGGCCGCGTTTGCCGCGTCCGGGGCCTGGGTCGGCGTGCGCAAGCATATGGATCTGTTCGGGGTTCTGGTGCTCGGTTTGATCACAGCGGTCGGGGGTGGCACTCTACGTGACCTGCTGCTCGGGGATATCCCCCCCTCATCACTGCTGGATGAAACCCATCTTTACCTGTCCATTTTTGTTTCACTCATGGTTTTTTTCAGCCGTCACAGCTTTAAAAGAGTTGAAAAGCCACTCCTCTACTTTGATGCAATAGGCTTGGGGACCTTTGTGGTGATCGGTACGACCAGAGCCCTTGATTCTCAGATGGGGTGGCTTATCGCGGTTCTGATGGGGGTTATGACCGGCACCGCCGGTGGTGTCATGCGCGATGTTTTGGCCAATCAGATCCCGCTGGTTCTGCGTCATGAGATCTATGCTTCAGCCTGTATCGCCGGGGGTTTTCTTCTGGTGTTTCTTGAATATGCCGGTATGACCCGACCGTTTGCTGCCCTGCTTGCTGCCGGTCTGGTGATCACTGTTCGACTGCTGGCAATCCGCTATGATTGGGCGTTGCCAAGATCCTAGGAGGCTGTCCGAGAATACAAGAGCCTACTGCGAAACCGTCTGATCGGTTCATATTTCCGTATATTTTCGACAAATAGTAGAGCTATTCGCTCTCAAACCTACGAAAATCTGCCCTCGAACAGCCGATTTCTCGCTACGGCGCGTATTCTTGGACAGCCTCCTAGGAGACTTTCGGGCTCTCCATGGACTGGCTCTGAACTAATAGATTACTAAAGTAGTCATAAAGTTTCCTTGACAACTCTATTGTTGTAGCTAGTATTGTTCTGATACCAATAAAAGAGGGAGGATATAATGGATTTCAATCAGTTTTCAAAAAAGTGGAGCATGTTGATAATCAGCTTGATCGTTGTTTTCGTCACGGTTGGTTTACCAACTGTAAGCAAGGCGGCAGAATCAGGTGAATTCAACGGAACTTGGGTCGCAAATGGGAGCAGGGAAAAGTTTTCTTTCGGCGCAGACAGAGAAATCTACACCTTTGAACTGTCTGGCCATGTGAGTCTGAAGACAAAAATTGGCAAGAAGAAACACTACTGGTCTGAGTGTATCGGACTGTCAGACTCCGTGTCCGGGGCTGTCGTTCGCTGTGTCTGGAAAGATCTCGACGGGCCAGAAATTTATATCACCCTGCAGAGTGACCATTTGCAGAGTGACCATCGAGTCACAGGCACCATTATCGGTGGCAGCGACCATCTGCAGGGGATCAGTGGAGACTTGTCATTCATCTGGTCGTCCGTTTCCTTTCAAGAAGATGGAAGCAAGTCGATGTTATCGGGCCAGACCTTTGATTTGAGCGGAAGTTACCAGATTCCTTGAGGGGGATCTCTTTCGAGTAATGCAACCTGTTTAAAATAGTGACTATTTAGTAATAAGGAGATAGTGCATGTGGATTGTTGAATTATTGGTCGTGCTGGTTTTTATCTGGTTTGGTGCACGCTTGGGAAGTATCGGCATCGGTTTTGCCGGTGGCTTTGGTGTTCTGGTTCTTGGTCTGGTGTTTGGTCTGGAACCGGGGACGATACCCGTTGATGTTATCCTGATCATTATGGGGGTTATCTCTGCGATTGCGGCGATGCAGGTGGCTGGAGGGCTTGATTATCTGGTCCAGATCGCAACCCGGGTGTTAAAAAGTAAGCCCCAATATATTACTTTTATCGCCCCGATGGTGACCTACTCGATGACCATGTTTGCCGGGACCGG
>JAUVCS010000215.1 GCA_030590745.1 Desulfuromusa sp. | reverse complement strand
TGCCAAAACGCTGGTTGCAGTAAATGCAGTGAGAATTAATCCAACCATCAAAAAGTTTTTCCAGTTCATCCGTTCTCTCCTTTTAGGTGTGCTACGGCACTCAATTGGTGCTCTGTTTATGGATATTGATCTGAATTGATTTGTCTAATAACACCGATAAAAATGATTTTCAAGGCATTTCCTAGCCAACCACTGGAAATAATTAACATGAAATATATTTATATCCACATAAGAAACCGTTATTTAATATTTTACCTGTGTTTTCGGATCGTTACCAGTTATTTTGCCAGAAAACATGTTTTATAATCATTCCACACAACATGCAGTGATTTTATTTTTTCTTCAGCTATTTAACTTACAAAAGCCCAGCAGCAATAAGTTTCTCTTATGGATAAGCAATATTTCTTATTTAAAACCTGAACCGCCAACAAAGCCGGAGAGCCGAGAATCTGCAATGAAAAAGATCCGGCTCACCCCCTTGTACTTTAATCAAAAATTATTATAATCTTGAGAAAAGTTACCCAGGAGAAACTAACCATGATCAAGCTTGATTATAGTCAACACCAGTGCCCTTACCCGGTCGTCGAAACCCGCAAACAAATTCTGGCAAATCCAGGAGTATCACTGCTAGTTCTGGTTGGTGATCGGGCCGGTCGAGACAATGTTTCCCGGCTGGCAACAAAAATGGGTTATCGAACCGCGACCACAGAAGTTGGTCCTTGCTTTCAGCTCACTTTGACCGCAGAGGATACAGAGGGAGAAACAGCACCAAGCAAACCCATCTCAGTAACACCCGCAAGCGGAAAAACCGTCATCTACTGTGGGAGTGATCGGATGGGTAATGGCGATGACCAATTTGGCCGGGTGTTAATGATCAGTTTCCTCACCACCCTGTTGGAGATGGAGCCACTCCCTGATATCATCCTCTTCGTTAACAGTGGCATTGATCTTACAACTCAAGGCTCTACCGGCCTCGAAGCGCTGAAAACCCTTGAGTCTCGCGGCGTCGATATTGCCAGTTGTGGGTTGTGTCTTGATTTTTATCAAAAGAAAGATCAGTTACAGGTTGGTCGAGTCACCAACATGTACGAAATGGCTGAAGTGCAATGTCAAGCGGTACGGGTGATTACACCCTGAAAACCATTATTGCCCCCAAGACACCAAGAAAAACTATGATTTCTTAACGGAGAGGCGCAGAGATGGAGAGTTCGGAGAGAAAACCTTCAAAGAAATAGAGGCTTATGGTTTTAAAACCTAAAGAAGCTTATGATCTTGGTTTTCTCTGCGTCTCTCCGCCTCTCCGTTAAGGATTTTGACTCTCTTGGTGGCTAACATTTTTAGGAAACTTATATGCTGACACAACGCCGTAGCGGTATTTTACTCCACCCGACCTCCCTCCCCGGGAAACAGTCGATTGGTTCTCTGGGGCAAGAAGCCTACGATTTTGTCGATTTTCTTGAGGCTACCGGTCAATCGATCTGGCAGATTCTCCCCCTTGGACCAACCGGCTATGGTGACTGCCCCTACAGCAGCTTTTCGGCCTTTGCGGGGAATCCACTGTTGATCAACCTTCTCCTGCTGGCTGATACGGGAGATCTACGACAAGCGGATCTGCCACAAAATCCCCCAACAACGACCCATGCCGATTTTAATGCAGCAATAAAACTGCAGCTGCCACTCCTCTACCTGGCAAGTGAAAATTTCAAACAGCGTAGCACCTCAACCCGGAAACAAGCTTTTGAGCAATTTTGTCTCAAATATGCTGATTGGTTGGATGATTATACTCTGTTTGCAGTCCTGCTTGAAAAACAGCAGAATCAACCCTGGCAGTCCTGGCCTGCACAGTTCAAGCACTGTGAACGGCAGAATTTGCGCGATTTGAGGCAACAACTGCAAGGGGAGATTTACCAACAAAAATACCTGCAGTTTGTTTTTTTTGAACAGTGGACAGCGCTAAAAAAATACGCCAATGCTAAAGGGATCCAGATTTTCGGGGACCTCCCTATTTTTGTTGCGGAAAATTCTGCTGATGTCTGGGCTGACTGTGAGCGTTACTATCTGGATGAAGAGGGTCAGGCGACCCTGGTAGCCGGAGTTCCTCCTGATTATTTCAGCGATACCGGACAGCGGTGGGGAAATCCCCTCTATCGATGGGAACAGATGGCTAAAGGCAATTTTTACTGGTGGCAGGCTCGGTTTCGCTGGAATCTGGACTTATTTGACTTGCTCCGGGTCGATCATTTCCGTGGCTTTTCTGCCTGCTGGGCAATTCCTGCAGCTGAGACTACCGCAGAGCACGGCTATTGGATGGATGCTCCCGGAGAGCAATTATTTACCCTGTTACAACAACAGCTAGGTTCCTTGCCAATTATTGCTGAAGATCTGGGCATTATCACGCCAGAGGTTGAACAACTGCGTGATCAGTTCAATTTTCCGGGAATGAAAATTCTTCAGTTCGCTTTTGATTCCGGTACAGATAACCCCTACCTGCCGGAAAATCATCTTCCGAACTCTGTGGTTTATACCGGAACCCACGATAATAATACCACCCTCGGCTGGTGGGATGCTCTCGACACTGCGGCGCAACAGCAGGTCAGAAACTATCTGCAAAATCCTTGCGAAAACATGCCCTGGCCGCTGATTGAAACCGCTCTTGCCAGTTGTGCAAATCTGGCAATCATCCCGCTGCAGGATATTCTCTCTTTACCGGCAGCTGCCCGAATGAACGTCCCGGGAACAGCCACAGGAAATTGGCAATGGCGCTTCAAAACCGAAGATCTTACGGCAGAAATTCAAACTCGATTAAAAAATCTTTCGCAACTGTACGGACGGCAGCTGTGCATTCCCACAGAAACATGATCTGACCCCGCAATCCCCTTGTCTGAATTTTATTTCTCATGCTAGGTTACTGCCTTGAATATCCCACTAACAGGCTGTTGAAAAACTATCTGCGGTGCGATTGCTGTGTTGAAA
>JAUVCS010000027.1 GCA_030590745.1 Desulfuromusa sp. | reverse complement strand
TTATTGGTTTAATCTTAAATTGCTTGACAATAACGTAAATTGACCTATAATTACGCACAATTTGATTGTCTTAACTACTATTGGGGTAGGGTGAATGTTGCGTAATTGCGTTAAAGATACTCGTGAGTCATTGTTAATGAGTAAGGCGGAGTTGGCACGTAAAGCCGATGTTTCGCCATTAACAATTACCCGAATTGAGCGTGGCCACCCCTGTCGCATGGAAACTATGCGTAAGATTATCTTGGCTTTGGGATTTAGGCTGTCCGATAAAAGTAAAATATTTCCAGAGTAGGCAGGTTTGTTATTCACCTTGTGAACTGATATTTTTGACTCTATTTGGACTGGATAAGACATGTTCGCTTCGAAAAAAGATATTGTTGGTATTGATGTCGGTTCAAGCGCGGTAAAAATTGTGTGCTTGCGTGAGTCACGTGGGGCTTTTCAGCTGGAAAGCGTTGGCATCATGCCTCTGGATCCAGAAACTATTGTTGACAATACCATTATGGATTCAACCGCTATTGTCGATTCTATTCAAAACTTGTTAAAAGCGTTGAAAATCAAGTCTAATAATGTGGCCACTTCGGTTTCTGGCCATTCAGTTATTATCCGCAAAATCAATCTTCCAGTTATGACCGATTCTGAGTTGGAAGCGTCAATCCAATGGGAAGCTGAGCAATACATCCCTTTTGATATTTCAGAGGTCAATATTGATTTTCAAATCCTCAGCCCCGATCCTCAAGACCCTTCGCAAATGAATGTTATGTTGGTTGCGGCAAAGAAGGATTTTGTTGATGACCATACCGCTCTTTTTGTTGAAGCAGGACTGAACCCTGTGGTCATGGATATTGACTGTTTCGCGGTCGAAAATATGTTTAATTATAATTATGGGTTTGTCGATGATGAAATTGTTGCATTGATTGACTTGGGTGCCAGTGCTACGAGTGTCAGCGTTCTTAGGGGAGACTCATCAGTGTTTACCAGAGACATTCAAACTGGTGGTAATTTGTTGAGTGAAGAATTACAAAAGCGCCTTGGGTTAAGTAGTATTGATGCTGAAAGAGCCAAGCTTGGGGAGCGGAATATTGCTGATGTTGATCCTGACGCAGTTGACGAGGTGTTGTCTGAAGCAATTGACAATCTGGCACAAGAGATTCAGCGATCATTGGACTTCTTTGCCGCTACTGAAAATGATGATCAGATTAGTAAAATTTATTTGACCGGTGGCGTGTCCAATTCGATAAAAGTTAAAGAAGCCTTAGAAGAGCGGTTGGGTATTCCTGCTGAGAGGGTTGATCCTTTTCGGAATGTAAAGGTCAAGGACAAAGAATTTGATGTAGAGTACCTTAATGCAATCGGTCCAATGTTTTCTGTGGCTACGGGCTTGGCAATGAGGAAGGTTGGTGACAAATGATTCGAATTAACCTGCTGCCCATCAGAGCTGCGCTGAAAAAAGAGAAACTGCGCTCCCAGCTATCAATTTTTTCCCTTTGCATTATCTTGGTTTGCATCGGTTGTGGTGCCTTGTACTTCCAAAAAATGACAGTTATCAACGGTGTTCAAGATGAAATTGCCACCATTAAACAGAAGAACAATGAGCTGAGGAAGAAAATCGGACAAGTTAAAGATTTTGAAAAGAAAAAAGCAGACTTAGAAAAGAAACTTGCAATTCTGGAAGAATTAAAAGCTGGCAAAACCGGTCCGGTACATTTATTGGATGAGTTGAGTACATCACTGCCCGATAAACTTTGGTTGACGAAATTTAAAGAGAAGGGTGGCCAAATTAATCTTTCAGGTGTCGCAGATAGTGAGAATACAGTTGCTGTCTTTATGCGAAATCTGGATGCTTCTCCATATTATAAAAATGTCGAACTGGCGGTCACTGAACAGACCAAGGCTGGTGATAGAAAAATGCAAAAATTCACCTTGAATTGTAGCGTTGAAACACCACCATCTGAATAAACGGGATTTGACACGATGAATTCACAAGTCGAGAAAGTCTTTAATTTACCAGCTTATCAGCGAATTATTATCGTAGTGCTGATTATGGTAGCTTTGGCAGCCGGATTTTATTTTCTAATTTATCAGGCGCAACTTGAAGAGCATGGCAGCTTGATAAAGAAGCGGGCGGCTGCCGAGATCCAATTGCAAAAAAATCAAAAAATTGCCAATAATTTGGCGGTTTATCGCGCTGAATACGAAAAAATGCAGGTTCGGTTGGATGAGGCCCTTGGGGAATTACCACTGAAGAAAGAAATTCCAAATTTATTGACCAGTATTGGTGACTTGGCAAAAGAAAAAGGGTTGGAAATCCTCCGTTTTAAACCTGCTAAAGAAAGTATCAAAGGGTTTTATGCCGAAGTTCCAGTGACCTTGAAACTGGCTGGATCATATCATCAGGCCGCCGCCTTCTTCGATGCTGTCAGCAGGATGGAGCGGATCGTTAATATTAAGGGATTGACTTTAGGGGCGGCAAAAAACGTACAGGGTAAAACAACTCTGGGGGTCAATTGTAGTGCTATTACTTTCCGTTTTGTTGAAAATCCAACAGAACCGAAGGGGAAGAAAGGTGGTAAGAAGAAATGAAATTTAAGTCTCTTCGAATACTTACTCTCCTTCTATTGTCCCTCTTTTTGTTGCTGACCGGGGTTGTTACTGAGGTTATTGCTCAACAGAATCCGGTTGATCCAGGGGTCGCCCAGCCTTTGCTAATTGGTACAGCACAAAGTGGCAGTGATCCTTTAGCCTATAGTCCTAAAGGGCGGAGAGATCCTTTCAAGCCGTTGATCCAGGATAAAGCAAAGATTGTAAAAGCAAAAAAAGGAAGGTCAGAGAAGCTCAAAGGTCCACTGGAAAAGTTTGAACTTAGCCAATATCGATTAATTGCACTCATGATCGTCAAAGGGGTTCCCCGCGCTATGGTGAAAGCACCAGACGGGAAGAGTTATACTGTAAATGTTGGTGATTATATCGGTATGAATGATGGTTTCGTGAAAAAAATAGAGACAAAAGTTGTTGCTATAGATGGAAATGGATTGAGAATAGAGAAAAGTCCTGATCGTATCGTTGTAGAAGAGGGTGGTATCGATAGTTATACGGGGCAAGAAGTTAAGGAAAAGCGCTATATTGCGATGTGAATTGAAAATTGTGAAGGTTGCTTGTACACGAATGACTTTTAGGGGAATGATATGAGAAGAAGCGTTGTGCTCCTCAGTACGTTGTTGATGTTTTTTTCGGTTGCTTTAGTCTCTCAGCTCTATGCGGCTGATTCCCTTTCAGTTGTGAATGTTACGGGGAAAAGAGTACAGTTATCAGCGACTATGGGAATTGAACAGGTTAGGTACTTCACTCTTGATTCACCCAAAAGGCTTGTTGTTGATTTATACGGAGTCCTGCCTGGGGGACATGGTGCTGAAATCCAATTAAGCGATGGGTTTCAATGGCTGCGTGTTGGTCCCTTGGAGAATAAGACGCGCTTTGTGTTTGATGTCTCCGGCGCACTATTTCCCGTCTATAAGGTCAATACAGAAAATGATCAGGTGGTTGTTACCTGGGAGCCCTCACAAGCTGCTGCTGAGGCGGCTCTGGCAGAACCGTTAACTGCCGGAAGTGCAAAAATAACCGCAATCAATTTTGCCTCAGAAAAAGGTCAATCCAAGATTTACATCAATCTAACTGGTAAAGCCGAAACCAGCCCCCTGGTAAGTGATGGCAATAAGGTTCAATTTGTTCTGAAAAACACCACGCTTCCACAGTCTTTACGGAGAATTTTTGATACTTTAGCTTTCCCTAGCGCAATCCACTCGGTCACTCCTTATTTAGTCGATGCAACCGGGCAGCCTGAAGTTCGTTTCATTGTTCTTCTGAAGGGTGATGTTCCATATAGTTTGCAGAGCAATGGAACCGGTTTTGAGTTTATTGTTGATGGTAAAAACTACGCACAGGTATCACAACCTGCTACCGGAACGATGCCTATCTCTGCACAGGGCGGAGTTGTTGTTACGACAGGGTCAACATCGACCCAGGCTTCAGCAGTCGTGGCAGAAACATCTCAACCCAAAGGCGGGCAGTTACCTATTCCAGTCATTGAGCAGGTTGGGACAAAGGGGAAAGTCTATACAGGTGAAAAAACTTCTCTGGTTTTTGATAATGCTGACGTCCGGGATATTCTGCGCTTAATTGCGGAAATAAGTGATCTTAATCTTATTGCCTCAGATCAAGTGAAAGGGAATGTCACCCTGCGCTTGATTGATGTCCCCTGGGATCAGGCTTTGGCATTGATCCTCGATGTTACCGGCCTTGGGATGGTTCAGGAAGGAAATGTGGTCAGGGTACTGCCAAAAGAGACAATCCGTGCAATGAAAGAGACAGAACTGACCGCTGTCCATTCTCAGGAGAAAATTGAACCATTGGTAACCGAGGTCGTTCATGTTAATTATGCCGGGTTAGCAGATGTTGCCGGACCGTGTAGTGAGCTACTTAGTGATCGTGGCAGTATTACTGAAGATAGTCGTGATAAGCTGCTGATTGTTACAGATGTTCCCAACAGGATTGAAAAAATTAAAGATTTAATTTTCATTTTAGATACTCCGGAACGTCAAGTGATGATTGAAGCTCGTGTTGTTGAAGTCAACTCTCACTATTCCAGAGATTTAGGTGTTAACTGGGGCTACACTCATACTCCCAGTGACTATTTAGAAAATGTAACCAATGCAGGTGGTGGATTCCAGGTTAACACTTCCACTGTTGGTGCGGTCGGTGAAATGGGCGCGACTGCTGGTCTTGGTTCTGCGTTTCGTATTGGCGAGTCGGTTCTTGATATAGGTACTTTAGACGTACAGATATCAGCACTTGAATCTGATGGTAATGGTAAAGTTATTTCAACTCCGCGGGTCACGACACTTAATGGTAAATCAGCGACAATCAGTCAAGGTACCTCAATCCCCTATCAATCTTCTGGTGATGATGGCCCTAAGACTGAATTTGTCGATGCCGAATTAAAACTTGAAGTTACCCCGGTCATCAATCCGGACGGTACAATTCTCCTGGATATTCTGGTAACCAATGACTCTCCATCTTTTACTCCACTCGCTGGTGCTCCAAGTATTGATACCAAAAAAGCTGAAACGACAGTTTTGATACGGGATGGTGAAACAACCGTCATTGGTGGTATATTTGTTGAGAGTATTATTGAATCCGAAGATGGGATCCCCGGGCTGATGAATATTCCTCTTCTGGGTAATCTGTTTAAATCTCAGAATAAACAGGTGATTAAAAATGAGTTATTGATATTTCTTACGCCACGAATTGTGCATAACGATTAAAAGTGGACAATTAATCGTAGTAAAGGGGCAGGGAAACCTGCCCTTTTTTTTTAACAAAGGGTGAAAATATTGGAAAAAATAAAGGTTTCTCTGGCGGAGAGGAGCTATTCAATAGTCATCGATTCCGATTCCCTTGCCAATTTTGGTCAAGAGCTCTCTCGACTCAACTTTCCAAAACGCATCGCAGTTGTATCCAACCCGACAGTTGATAATCTTTACGGGGCAACTACCCGTCTTTCACTTGAAAATTCCGGCTTTATTACTCAACAGTTTAATATCCCTGACGGAGAAAGTTATAAATCTCTAGAAACGCTCCAGTCAATATATGATTTCTTACTTGAGAATGAGTTTGATCGTGGTTGTGGTTTAATTGCCCTGGGTGGTGGTGTTGTCGGTGATATAGCTGGGTTTGCCGCTGCAACTTTTTTGCGTGGTATCCCTTATGTTCAGATCCCGACAACGTTGCTTGCGCAGGTGGATAGTTCAGTTGGTGGAAAGACTGCAGTCAATCACCCCCTCGGGAAAAATTTGATCGGGGCATTTTATCAGCCGGAGTTGGTTTTTATTGATACTGCAACTCTGAATACCTTGGAACCGGGAGATGTCTCTGCTGGTTTGGCTGAGGTGATTAAGTATGGGGTTATCAGTGACAGCAATTTTTTCTGCTGGCTGGAAGATAATATTATAAATTTAAAAAACCGGAAACCGGAATCAATTATCTATGCAGTCAAAAAATCTTGCCAGATAAAGGCTGACATTGTTGCAAAGGACGAACGGGAGGGGTCTGTCCGTGCCTACTTGAACTATGGCCACACCTTCGGCCATGCGATAGAAAAATTATCAGGTTACGGTCAATTCAAACATGGAGAAGCTGTCTCTATCGGAATGGTTGTTGCGGCAAGAATATCTGCCCGCCAGGGTTTTTGTTTACAACAGGATGTGCAGCGATTAATCAATTTATTGTCGGCTTTTGACTTGCCGATCGATCCCCCTGATTTTACTTTGGATGAGTATGTTGTGGCAATGCAGAGGGATAAAAAAGTAAAGCAGGGAGTTCTTACTCTGGTTCTCAACCGCGGAATTGGTGAGTGTTTTCTGCAAAAAATAGATGATATCCCATCGGTTTATTCACCTTTTGTTTAAGTATTTATGAGGTCATCATGATTGAACAGAACCAACAGAGTCTCCTCTTGGGTAAAATCGCCGCCTATACAGAAATTCTTGTTAAGGATCCAAGCTCTACCATCTTTGTTTCGTTAGCTGAAACTTACCGGAAGATGGGTATGTTTGATGATGCACGACAGATTATCTCTAAAGGTCTGGATTTGCATCCAGATGCCAGTCCTGCATATATTGTTCTGGCTCGGATTCTCTGCCAGTTAGAGGATTTTCCCGCCTCGGTTGCGGCATTTGAACAAGCTCTTGAGTTAGATCAAGAAAACCTTTCTGCCTTGGTTGGTTATGCGCGGGTGCAGATTTTACTGGGTGATGAGGTGATTGCCCGTGAACTACTTCTTAGAGCAAGATCCTTAAGTTCTGCTGATCCTGTTATCAATAAACTGCTCCTCTCTTTACCCGAAGAGCATGCTGCTGCTGAACCGTCTGCTGCTCAATCTGAGGATTTAGATGAAGCGGAAGAAAACTCTCCCCCACTGGTCTCTTCAACTCTGGCCGAATTGTATTTAGTCCAAGGGGAAATGGCCAAAGCACTTGATCTCTTCCAAAGATTATCAGCGCAGAACCCGGACGATTTGTTTTTCCGTCGTAAAGTTAAAGAGCTGGAAACTCAATTGGACGAAGAAAATCAGCATGGAACTGAAACGTCAGATGAGATAGTATCTAATCATGAGGAAACGACTCAGGCTGCTGTTGAAGATTCTGTTGTGGATATTGAGGTTCCACTTCAGCAGGCTGCTGAGTCAGAGACAGAAGAGGTCGCTGCTGCTCCTGTTGCAGATAATCTGCCAGTTGATCAAACCTTGAGTGAATTGAACCGATGGCTCTCTAACATTCAGCAAAGGAGAGGGAATGTTTAAAAATATTTTGGAAAATATTGTTTCAAGTTGTTCCGGTGGAGTTGGTGCTGTTTTAATGGGTTATGATGGCATCGGGGTCGATCAGTACAGTGTTGATCCTGATCAACTCGACTTGAGTCTTGTTGGAATTGAATATTCAAATGTTACCAAAGAGATTCGCAATGCTTCCGATATTTTACAGGTTGGTTCACTGCAGGAAGTTTCGATTAAGACGGAAAATTATTATATTATTATCCACCCTTTAACAGATGAATACTTCGTTGCTCTGCTGATAGATCGTCATGGTAATTATGGTCAGGGGCGCTACTTGCTGATGCGTGAAGCTCCTGCACTTCGATTATTGTTGGTTTGACCGATGAAATTATTGGTACTCAATGGTCCAAACTTAAATTTATTGGGAGTTCGTGAGCCAGAAATTTATGGCCATACTTCGCTCAATCAGATTATGGAGGAATTGCAGGCTGAAGCAGTTTCACTTGGATACATGCTGGAAACATATCAATCAAATCACGAGGGGGATCTCATCGATCAGGTACAGCGAGCTGCCCGGGAAAACTTTTCTGGAATTATCATCAATCCCGGAGGGTATACCCATACCAGTATCGCCTTGCGTGACGCTGTCAGTGGGGTCGCTCTCCCAACTGTTGAAGTCCACCTCTCCAATATCCATGCGCGAGAAGAGTTTCGGCACCACTCCTATATTGCGCCGGTAGCTATCGGTCAGATTGCTGGTTTTGGTGTTTTTGGGTACAACCTGGCTCTGCGTGCTTTAACCAATCACTTACAATACAGGGTGGAGTGTGACTGAACAGAAAATCCGCTTTATCAGAGAGATCTTAACGGCTGAGAAGCTTGATGCCTTAATCATCTTTGACCTTCCTAACATGCGCTATTTGTGTGGATTCACCGGCACAGATGGCGTTTTGCTTATGGCGGCTGATAAATTTATATTTCTGACCGATTCACGTTATATTGAACAAGCTCAAGAACAGGTTCATGCCGACCAGATTCTCTGCTATAAAAATAAATTAAAGGCTGCAATAGAGCAATTTGCAACGCAGGGAAGTCAACGGGTTGGTTTTGCTGCGGAGAGTATTAGTGTTGCAGCCTATGATAAATTAGCCGGTTTAGCAGCACCCAGTCTCGAATGGTGTCCACTCACTACGCAGTTACAGCCTCTCCGTGGCGTTAAGACGGAAGCTGAACTTGTTGCTCTCA
>JAUVCS010000143.1 GCA_030590745.1 Desulfuromusa sp. | reverse complement strand
TTGCTGCCGAGGCATTGCAGTGTCCAACCCTGCTTTACAACGGTTTTGGCGGACACCGGATCGAGGGGATCGGCGACAAACATATCCCCTGGGTGCATAACTGCAAAGAAACCGATTTTGCTGTCGCGGTTGATGACGAAGTTCCCATGCGTGCTCTGCGGCTTTTTAACGAATCTGTCGGGCGCAAAGCTTTGATCGCTAACGGGGTCGATGAAAGTCTGGTTGAACAACTTGATCTGCTCGGCATCTCCGGTATCGGCAACATGGTTGCAGCGATCAAATATGCCAAATACAACGAATTGACCGAAGATGATTATGTCGTTTCCATCGCGACTGATTCCATGCAGCTTTACGGCTCCCGGCTTGGGGAATTGGAACAGGAGCGGGGTATTTACTCGGATGCAGATGCGCAACGGGACATTGAAATGCTCGATTCGATTGCGATTGATCACATCAAAGAGCTCTCCTATTACGACAAGAAATCGATTCATAATCTGAAATATTATACCTGGATCGAACAGCAGGGGCGGGATGTTGAAGAATTGAACGCGCAATGGTATGACAATGAGAATTACTGGTATCCGATGTTCGATCAAGTCAATGCAATTGACGAACTGATCAATGACTTTAACGATCGGGTTGGATTGCTGTAAAGAATGTTTTCCCTCTCCCTCGGGGAGAAGGAATTATGTGTCTTTGGGGCACAGGCTATTTGCCTGCCAGACATCAGAAATCAATGGAGAAATATATGTCAAAAGTAGCTATTGAAGAAAAAATCAAACAGCTTGCCCAACTTGATTCAGCAGGCATGTACCTGGATGATTTCCTCTTGACCTGGGATCGGACGGACGATGAAATCGCCTCTGTCTACAAGGTTATGGAAATTCTGATGGAGATGCGTAAGAACAATATTTCCCCCAAAGTGTTTGAGAGCGGGTTGGCTGTTTCACTGTTCCGGGATAACTCCACCCGAACCCGGTTCAGCTTTTCCAGTGCCGCCAATCTACTGGGATTGACGGTTCAGGATCTGGATGAAGGAAAATCACAGATTGCCCATGGTGAAACGGTGCGGGAAACGGCCAATATGGTTTCGTTCATGGCCGATGTTATCGGTATCCGCGACGACATGTATATCGGCAAGGGGAATGCCTACATGCGTGAGGTCGCCGCATCGGTCGAGCAGGGTTATAAGGCTGGGATCCTTGAGCAGCGGCCAACCCTGGTCAACCTGCAGTGTGATATCGATCATCCGACTCAGTCGATGGCCGATGCTATGCATCTGATCCAGCACTTCGGTGGGCTGGAAAACCTCAAAGGCAAAAAAATTGCCATGTCCTGGGCTTATTCACCCTCCTATGGCAAGCCATTATCGGTACCGCAAGGGATTATCGGTCTGATGACCCGCTTCGGCATGGACGTCACTCTGGCCCATCCGGAAGGGTATGAAGTGATGCCGGAAGTTGAGGCTGTTGCGCGGCGGAATGCCGAAGCTTCAGGCGGTTCGTTCACCAAGACCGGTTCGATGGCTGAAGCGTTCAAGGATGCAGATATCGTCTATCCGAAGAGTTGGGCACCATTCAATGCCATGGAGAAGCGCACCGTCCTTTATGGTGACAACGACATGGATGGAATCAAGTCGCTTGAGCAGGATCTGCTCGCTCAAAATGCAAACTTCAAGGATTGGGAATGCACCGAAGAACTGATGGCCCTGACCAAAGACAAGAGTGCACTCTACATGCATTGCCTGCCGGCGGATATCACTGGAGTCAGCTGCGAGCAGGGTGAAGTCGCTGCCTCGGTTTTCGATCGTTACCGCGACCCGTTGTATTTTGAAGCCAGTTACAAGCCCTATGTCATTGCCGCCATGATGATGATGGCAAAGTTCAAAAATCCGGCGGAGAAGCTGACCCAAATCCTGCAACAGAATAAACTGCGGATTTTTTAAAGGTTCGGTTTGCACCCTGATTGATTGTTAAACGGACCGCCTGCATAACGCCGGTGGTCCGTTTTTTTATGCCGGAATCGGTGAGTATCCAAGGTTATATGGAGAAGAGATGGGAACTCTGCCCGGTTCGCAAAAATAGTAAAAGAAAAAACTCTTCCCTTCCCAGATCATATTTGTCTTCAATCCTTATTTTTCATTCTTCCAGCGTAAATTTCCACGCACAGAACCATTCTTCGGGGTGGGGATCCGGCGGGCAGCCGATACATTCTGTTTTAATCCTGCTATCGATGGCTGCTGCAAATCTGGGGTACTCTACCATTCCGGCTGACTTGCAGGGGTAATCGTCAAGCCCTTTCCGTTTTCTGGCATCTTGAACCCGGCAGTGGTTCATCTGAAACACAAAGCTGGTATCGGTCTCATCCACAATCGACTGCTCATTGATATAAGCATATAATCTCAACTGTAACGCTTCCTTTAAACCGTCAAGCCCCGGGTGATCCCCCAGCCCGATCAAGCGTTTAATGGACCAGGCTTCAAGGGGAGAAAATTGTGCCCAGCAAGAATCGTTACAACGCTTGGCATCAAACATATTGTCTGCAAACTCCACCGCCTGAAACCAGACTCCGTCGTTGGCCAGCCAGTTGATCGATGCAGCATCTAACAGCTCTTTTAAGGTTTCTTCCTCCATATTGAGCAAAGGTGCGGGAAGGTTCTCTTCCATTTCAAATCCAAGGACCTTCGACAGTCGTTTCAATTGTATATTACGGCTTTTGGTCAGCGCCGTGTCCAATGCCTTAAACGCTTTTTCTTCCCCCATCTGATGTTTCACTTCTGAAAACCACATGGCATGATGCATGGTGGTTCTATGAAAAAAATCGAGTAGCAATTCGACCATCTCTTTTTTATTGTTCATTCAATATTCCTCCATAAAAATGTAGCATATTTTATTTGAGAAAATCTCATCTGCAAGGTTCTTGAATTTAGCTCACGTAAAATTGGAATGTAAGTTTATTGTTTCAGGAAATCGACATTTAAAGAATCAGAAAATTATTTTTGGAGTAGATGACTGGCCGAACCCGTCAGTTATGTTTAAACTCAATATTCACAAGAGAACTTCCAGGGCGATCTGTTGTTCCGCTGGTTCTAGTCCACCAATAGATGACTTGACTGGTCATCTATTGGTGGACTAGAATATAAATTAGTCACCGAGAAAGCCGAACCGGTCGCAAGACTGGGGCGGAAAGCAACGGGTCTTCTCTTCAGACACTTACATAAAGATAGCCGGGCTACCGAATGACAGAGGATTTGGTAGGCCCGGTTTTTTTATGGTCAATCTACATAAGGCCCAACGCACCCTCGGTACAGCCTGTCGAACCTGGTACCACAACATTAAGGACATTCGTCGTGAAAGGAGATTCGTTGTGATCACTAAAAAGAAAAGAGCAAGTTATCATCTGGCCTGGCTATTGTTTGCCGCCGCCTTCGTTACCCTGTTGTCAACACCTGTCCTGGCAGACGGATACGATAATGCGTTCAATGGCGTCAATGGTTATGACGCTGTCTTCGAGGTGACCCAGGGGGACCCCAAGGTCGCCAACATAGTCTTCTGGGCGGTAAAGAACGCCTACGAGGTATCAGAAGTCAAAGCGCTAAAAAATGCGCCGAGGATTACTGTCGTTTTCCATGGCCGCGCAGTGCAACTCATTTCTTCCGACAAGAAGCCTTTTAACGCCGGGGAATGGGAGGAGGTCGAAAAGTTCCAGGAAACTCTCCGGCAGATGAAGAAGGATGGCGTGAAATTGGAGATATGCCTCTACGCAGCCAAAGTGATGGGTGTAGACAGGGATACGGTCATGCCCGAGATTGACCAGGTGGGCAATGGTTTTGTCTCAGTGATTGGTTATCAGATGCAGGGATACGCAGTTGTACGCATCCCTTAAGGTGAATGTGAATCACACTCAGTTTTGTATCCATTTTCACTTCTCCAAAAATGGCCGATCTTGAAAACAGGGTCGGCCGTTCCTGTTTGTCAGGAGATCTGTCGCCTCTGACTGAACTCCAGAACAAACGATTTGGGGTGGTTT
>JAUVCS010000013.1 GCA_030590745.1 Desulfuromusa sp. | reverse complement strand
GATGCCGTTTTAGTATTTTCTGGAGGTCAGGAGCGTGGTTTGCGCGATTTTCTCCTGCAAAGCACCCTCTATGCTTATGATATCAAGCGGATTCGCGATATCAATCTGAGTGAAGTGACCAGGTTAATCCTTGTTGATGTCCGTAGTTCGGTCAGAATTGGCCAGTTTGCAGAGATCCTCCAGAACCCTGATCTGCAGGTTCATATCTATGATCACCATCCTGTTGATGAGCACACCATCAAAGGGGACGTTGAATTCATTCAGGAGGTCGGTGCAACAACGACCATCATGACGCAACTTTTTATCGACCGGGGGATTGTTCCTGAGGCTGATGAAGCGACCATGATGATGCTTGGTCTCTATGAAGATACCGGTCATCTGCTTTTTTCCGGGACAACCCCTGCTGATTTTCAGTCTGCCGCTTTTTTATTGCAACATGGTGCCAATCTTAATACCGTTGACGATTTTCTGGTTCGGGAAATGACTTCTGAGCAGGTTGGTTTACTCAATGAATTATTGAAATCCTGTCAGAAAATCATTGCCAATGGTGTAGAAATTGCCATTGCTTATGCGACAATCGATGATTATGTTGGAGATATCTCCAGCCTGGCACATAAGCTTAAAGATATTGAGAACCTCAATGTTTTGATTATTGCAGTACGGATGAATGATCGTATTTTTCTGGTTGGACGTTCCCGCTTGCCTGCAGTCCATGTGGGGGAGTTGTTTCAGGAATTTGGTGGTGGTGGCCATGCATTTGCTGCTTCTGCAACGGTTCGTGATCTCACTCTGTCGCAGTTGCTTGATCGAATCGAACAGTTACTTCCAAAATATGTCCGTTCACATTGTCATGCTCGCGATTTGATGTCTGCACCGGTCAAGACTCTCTCTGTTAATTCAACTGTTGGTGCTGCCCGTGGCTTGATGACGCGGTTTAATTTCAATGCCATCCCGATCCTGGATGATCAGCAGCAGGTTGTCGGGATCCTTACCCGACAACTGGTTGAAAAAGCGGCACATCATAAATTATCAAAAATGCCGGTTATTGATGTGATGAATACTGACTTTCAACTGGTCTCCCCACAGGCATCTCTCGCTGAATTACAACAGGGAATTATTGAACACAACCAGCGCTGCATCCCCGTAGTTGATTCAAAAACTCTTATTGGAGTCGTTACCCGGACTGATTTGCTCCGTTATATGTTGGGGGATGGTCAGTTAGCTGAAGGTGAATTTCAGGGAATCTCTGAACGGCGTAGTTTGCAACTCAAGCGGAAAAATCTGCGCCGCTTACTGGATACCCAGATGCCTGAGCCGGTTAAACAGCTGTTACAGCAGATGGGCGCTGCTGCTGACCATCTTGGATTGCGAATTTACCTGGTTGGAGGCATTGTCCGGGATTTATTGTTACGACAACAAAATCTGGATATCGATGTTGTTGTTGAGGGTGATGCCATCCTGTTTGCGAACAAGTTTTCTGAAACGGTCCCTTGCCGTGTTCATGTCCATGAGAAATTTGGGACAGCCGTCCTGATTTTCTCCAATGGCTTCAAAGTTGATATCGCCTCGGCTCGACTTGAGTATTACGATCGTCCTGCGGTGTTGCCGCAAGTTGAACATGCCTCAATCCGACATGATCTTTATCGCCGCGATTTTACCATCAACACTCTGACCCTCTCACTTAATCAGGATAGTTTCGGTCAGATGCTTGATTTCTTTGGCGGGCAACGTGATCTGAAAGATAAATCGATCCGAATTCTCCATAATTTGAGTTTTATTGAAGATCCTACTCGCTTGTTTCGGGCGGTTCGCTTTGAGCAGCGGTTAGGTTTTTGTATCGGCCGGCAAACCGAACGGTTGATGCGCAGTGCTCTCCGCTTGAAATCGGTAAAAAAAATATCCGGTATAAGGATTCTTCACGAATTAGAGCAGATTTTAGATGAGCCCCGGGTGGTTCCGGCATTAAAGCGTTTGGAACAATTTGATCTATTGAAATTCATTGATCCTGAACTCCATTTCAATCAGCAAACAGCCAGCTTATTTGTTGCTGCAGAACGGTCGAGCAGCTGGTTTGATTTACTCTATACCGGTGAAAGTTACCGGCGGTGGTTATTGTATGTTCTGTGCCTTTTGGATAATATAACCGGAAAAGGGGTGGACAGGGTCAGCTTCTGGCTCGGAATGCAACCGAAAGATCGACAGCTGCTGAATGAACAGTTACCGGCAGCCCAACAGTTTCTCAAGTTTATCCAGCAGCGCCGGTATGATCAAGGTGAGCCAAAAAACAGTGATATCTATTCCTGGCTGAATGATTTCTCCCTTGAAGTGATACTTTTTTTAATGGCGCGGAGTGAAGATGAGAAACTTCGAAAATGGATTTCACTATATATAACTGATTTACGTAAGGAAAAAGTGCTCATCGATGGTGCGGCTCTTATTTCTCTTGGTTTTATCCCGGGACGATATTTTCAGGATATCTTTAAGATGCTGCTCGACGCCCGACTCAATTGTGAAATCAGGACCCGGGATGAAGAAATTCTGCTGGTGCAAGAGAATTTTTCGATAGCAGATGGACTCTGACACATATTGACCCGGTTGCAGCTGTCGCTTACACTACAGAATTGTTGAATTTCTGGAGTTTCTCCAGCTTTAAAATTATTACACTGCAGTTTCCTTTGCGCTCAGTGTTCAAGTCTTTATATCGAGGTTTTAATCTGTATGGAATCAATTGTTTCAAAAATCGCAATCATGCTGGTACCGGCGCTTCTGGCAATTATTCTACATGAGGTCGCGCATGGCTATATTGCAGAACGGTTTGGTGACCCGACGGCCCGGTTACTGGGGCGTTTGACCCTCAACCCGATGAAACATCTAGATCCGATCGGAACCATTGCAATTTTTATTTTTGGTTTTGGTTGGGCGCGTCCAGTGCCGGTAAATCCGGGGAATTTTCGCCGACCACGCCGTGATATGATCTGGGTTGCTCTTGCCGGTCCGACGACAAATTTAATCTTAGCAGTAGTATCTGCTCTGTTGTTAAGGGGGTTGGGTTTGCTTGATCTGAGTTCCTTCGGGGATTCGCAGCTCTACAACCAATTTACAACTCCGGTCAAGATGATGCTCGGGTTCAGCCTCTATATTAATGTGTTACTGGGGGTTTTTAATCTGATCCCATTGCCGCCACTTGATGGTGGCAGGATTCTCACCGGAATTCTTCCGGAACGTCAGGCTGCACTGGTGAGCAAGCTGGAACCATTTGGCTTTGTATTGATTTTGTTTTTAGTTTTCTTTACTGATGTATGGTCGTTGGTTCTTGGCCCAATCATTAACACCCTCGTAGCTTTTATGGCCGGGGACACAACCATCATGGTTAAACAATCTATCCGTTTTCTTTTTGGTCATTGAAAAAAATGGCAATTCAAATCCAACTAGAAAATTTTTCCGGTCCCCTCGATCTCCTGTTACATTTGATTAAAAGTCACGAAATGGATATATGTGATATCCGTATCGTTGAAATTACTGAGCAATATCTGACGATTATTGAACAGATGCAACAACTTGATCTGGATATCGCTGGTGAGTTTTTGCTGATGGCGGCAAACCTTATCCATATCAAGTCAAGGATGTTGTTGCCGGTCAGTGATGACATCATTGAAGAGGAAGAGGACCCACGTGCGGAGTTGGTGAAACGATTATTGGAATATCAGCGTTATAAAGATATTGCCGGGTTGTTTCAGCAACTACCACAGCTGGAAAGAGATGTTTTCTCCGGACAGTTTCAATTGGCTGATTGTTTTGTCGAGGGGGAGGAAGAGGATGAGATTGTCATCGGGATCTATCAACTTGCTGACGCTTTTCACCGGCTATTAAAAGATAAACCTGTTGAAACTTTCCATGAGGTTATTCGGGAGTCCCTCTCTGTTGACGATTATGTTACTCGAATTGCAGATAAATTAGCGCAGAAGAAACGTCTCTCTTTCCGGGAAATTTTCTCTGCTGAATTTCATCTCAGTGAGTTGATTGTTACTTTTCTTGCAACTCTGGAGCTGGTAAGGATGCGCGTTGTCAGTATTGATCAAGTCAATGATTATAGTGAAATCTGGCTGACTTTGGTGATTTCGACCGAACAGTTATCCGGACTCTCCCTGGAACAGGAGCTGCTTGGATATGGATAATTTATCACAACTAGTTGAAGCGTTTATTTTTGCCTCTGATACTCCTATCTCCCTTGACCGGTTAAGTACCCTGCTTGAACAACCTAAGTCTCAGCTTAGGCCGGTTGTTGAGCAGTTACAGCAGCAATACGGGGTTGCTGAACGTGGTTTTTATCTTGCTGAGGTCGCCGGGGGGTATCAGTTCCGGACGGTTGCAGAACTTGCTCCGTGGTTACGCAAACTAAGAAAGGATCGTGCCCCCAGGTTTTCCCGGGCAGCACTGGAAACTTTAGCAATCATTGCTTATCGACAACCCGCTACCCGTGCTGAAATTGAATATTTGCGTGGAGTTGATTCAGGTGGGGTGATGAGAACTCTTCTGGAGAAAAATTTGTTGCGGATCCTCGGCAAGAAAGATGTTCCGGGGCGCCCTTTAATTTATGGAACCAGCCGCCAGTTTCTCGAATTATTTGGCCTGCGTGATCTAACCGATCTGCCAACGTTGAAAGAGTTTACTGCACTTGACCCTCAATTGATAACAGCTGATCCTTTGAATCCCGACTCGGTTGAGGCTCTATAATGGCAGAAAGACTACAGAAACTGATTGCTCAGGCAGGGCTGGCTTCACGCCGTGAAGCAGAAAGGTGGATCGAAGCGGGAAAAGTTTTTCTGAATGGTCAACCTGCCAAATTGGGAGATCGAGCCGATTTAACTATTGATCAGATACAGGTCAATGGAAAAGATTTGACGGCTGCAGAAGAGAAAGTGACGATCCTGCTCAATAAGCCACGAGGTTATGTCTCAACCCTTAAAGACCCTGAAGGACGCCGACTGGTTACCGATCTGGTTGCTGATATTCCGCAACGTCTTTTTCCTGTCGGGCGGCTCGATTATAATACCGAAGGTCTATTGTTGATGACCAATGATGGAGAACTGGCACAGCAGGTCAGTCATCCCAGTCACCAGATTGAGAAGACCTACCTGGTTAAAGTTAGAGGGTTTTTGACTGCTAAAATGGTGAAACGATTAGAACTTGGATTAATTCTTGAGGATGGTAAAACGGCACCGGCCAAAGCTACGAAAATAAGAACCAGCGGCGCAAATTGTTGGTTTGAGTTGACAATCCATGAGGGCCGAAATAGACAAGTGCGGCGGATGTGTGAAGATCTTGGATTGTCAGTCGTCAGGCTGAAACGAATTCGTTTGGATTTTTTGGGTTTAAATGATGTAATATCAGGCTGTTATCGCCGTTTGACAACAAATGAGATTCAATTATTGAAAAAAATTAAATAAACTATTATTCATTATTGTTTTTTATTTTTAAAATGTGCTATTCTTCTATTTGAAGTATTCTTTAATAAAACTTACGGATTAAGTATAACGTTAATGGTCTTACTTGACACTGTATAGCCAGTCCGCGTACATTTTGTCCTGAAGTTTTATAGATAGCATAATTTGGGGAGTTTTTTTTGGCAACGAATAAAGACAAATTACTAGAGTCTGCACAGAAGAATCTGAAGAAAAAACAGTTTTCCAAGGCAATAAAGGACTATGCTAAAATTGTCGAATTGGATCCTGCAGATATCCGTTCGCGTCAAAAATTGGCAGAACTGTATGTTCGAACCAAAAAAAATACCGAAGCTTACGAACAATATGAAGCCGTTGCCAAACATTTCTCAATCAATGGTTTCTATCTGAAGGCGATTGCAATTTACAAACAGATGCAGCGTCTTGATCCCGAGCAGATCGCTATATTTAATCGTCTTGCTGAAATGAATGAAAAGCAGGGTCTACTTGGTAACGCTCTGTCTGAATACCGCAACCTGGTTGATTACTACGGTCGGAATGGGATGGTCGCTGATGAGATTAAAACGCTGGAAAAAATGCGTGATCTGGATCTCAATAACCTGAATACCCGAGTCAAGCTTGCAGAAGTTTATGCCCGTAATGATCGTAAGGATGATGGCTATATTGAGCTTAGCTCTGTTCTTGAAATTTTAAGTGAGAAGGGGGCTTTTGATAAAATCCTCAGACTCTATAAGATGTTCCTTCCCTTCTACCCGGATAATAATGATTTACAGATGGGGCTGGCTCTGGCTTTTTACGAAAAGGGAGATTTTAGCAGAGGGGTTACCATTTTAGAAAAGTTGTTAAAGGACAAGCCTGCAGATCCTGATCTGTTGCGTTTGTTGGGGCAAGGTTACTTTGACCTGAAAGACTGGGAGATATCTTGTAAAACCTACCAACAGCTCCTGGATATGGATCCAACAGATCTGGATATCCGCGAATCAATGGTCAGGTGTGAAATTAACAGTGCCCAATATGATCGTGCGCTGGAGACACTGGAAGAATGGAAAGATGTTTTTTCCAAAGCAGATCGATTGGGTTGTTTGAAGGAATTCTATGAGATCCTCAAGGAGAAACTTGTCGATAACAGCACTGTCCTGCAGACGTTAGACTCAATATATGAACTAACCGGTGATGGTGATAAACTTCTGGATCTTATTACTGAGCAGGAAGATAAACCTGATGAGATCTTTGAAGAAACTCTCTCAGACTCACTGCTTGGTATCATCGATGAAGAGATTGATGACTCAGTCGCCGACTCAGAGCCAACTGATGAGAACAGCGATTCGTCTATTAATATTGTAGAAGAGGAATCAGTTGATCTCCAGTTAGAGTCATCACTTGAAAGTAGCTTTTCTGCTGAAACGGCAGAGAATGATTCGGTTATTGAATTAGAAATTGATGATAGTCTGGAATTAGATCAGGCCAGAAATAATGATCAGGAATTGTCTTTTAAGCTGGAGGATGAGACCTCTGAGGAAACACCACCAGCCGTTGAACATAATCTGCAGGCTGATTTAGAAGAGGCAGAATTTTATATCCAGCAGGGTTTATATGTAGAAGCGGAAAAATTATGTCGTGATATCTTGGCATATGACTCCAATTCTATTGAGTGTGCTCAGAAATTGGAAGAGATCGAGGCATTACTCAACCAAGATCAGGTGCCGCCAACCGTGGAGCAGAAAAGTTCTGCTTCATCTCCTGGGTTTGATGACCTCGCGGACGGCGATTTTGATTTTGATTCTATCCGGACCGATGAAACTGTTGAAAAAAAGGTCTTTAAAACAGACGTTGACGAGCAAATTGCTGCTGATGATATGGAATCTCATTATAACTTAGGTATTGCCTATCGTGAGATGGGTTTGTTGGATGATGCTATCAGTGAGTTTGAGAAAGCAGAGAGTGAGTCGTCCCGTTATGTTGATTGTCTGACCCTTAAAGGTCTCTGCTTTTCAGATAAAAATAATTATGAAAATGCAGAACTGATATTTCAGCAAGCACTTGATTCTCCCCAGTTAGAGGAGATTCAAAGGTTGAGCCTTGGTTATGAACTAGGTCTTCTGTATGAGCGGGCCGGACGTTCCAGTGATGCATTGATCAGCTATCAGGATGTATTTTCTCAGGATCATAATTATCGTGATGTCAAGGACAAGATTTCTTCTTTGAAAGATACTCTGGATGTCGTTGATGATGATTTTCAGGTTGCAGTCGAAGATAAAAAAGAGCGAATTTCTTTTCTTTAGTAAGTTTGTTATTTCTACCTTGGAGCCGTTATGGGTTACACCGACCATTTTAATTTTGAGCGTGAGCCATTTTCGAACGCACCGAATGACAAGTTTTATTTTGACAGTGATCAGCACAACCAGGCTCTTTTAAGATTGAAATATTCTGTTGATTCAGACAAAGGACTGGCTGTCCTGGTTGGTGGTGTTGGAACTGGAAAAACCACTTTAGCCAGACGGATGCTGGATGATCTCCCCTACGAAAAGTATGAATCCTCACTGTTGGTGATGATTCACTCTGCAATTACCCCCGAATGGATTATGTCCCGCATCAGTATGCAATTAGGGGTGAAAAATCCTGACCAAAATCCACTGAAAATGTTGAAGCAGCTCTATGAACGTCTTTTGGAAATTGAAAAAGAGGGACGTAAGGCGGTTGTTTTGATCGATGAAGCACAGATGTTGCAGACGCGGGAATTGATGGAAGAGTTCCGCGGGCTATTAAATTTGGAAATACCTGATAAAAAACTGCTTAATATTATTTTTTTCGGGTTGCCTGAGCTCGATAGTATTATGAAATTAGATGCTCCATTAGCTCAGCGGGTTGCCTTTAAGTATACTTTGAAGCCATTTTCTGCCGAAGCGGCAATGGAATACATAAATCATCGACTACAAGTGGTAAACTGCGAGGTTACTCCGTTCTCTGATGAGGCATTGGTTTTAATTTATAAATTCTCTGAGGGTGTTCCCAGATTGATTAATACAATTTGTGATAATGCTTTGTTTGAAACATATTTACGTCATGAAACTGAAGTGACAGCAGAAATTATCAATAATGTTGTAGAGGATCTTGGTTTGTCTACTCTTGATCCAGCTTTGGCCCCGGTTGATGAGCTAGATGATGATGAGTTAGATGGTCTTGAAATCGTCTATGACGGGTTGGAAGAAGGCTCCTAGGGTATTATCAGGTTTAAAATTATCAATTCAGACTTAAGATAGCGGTCGGATATACTTCGACCGCTATCTTTTTTTAAATCGAAAAGTCATAATGGCACTTATGGAAACAAAAATACACGTTTTACCTGAGGCCTTATGTAATAAAATTGCTGCGGGAGAGGTGGTTGAACGCCCATCTTCAGTCGTCAAGGAACTGCTTGAGAATTCTCTTGATGCGGGGGCTTCGGATATTTTAATTGAGCTGGAAGCCGGTGGAAAACGTTTAATTCGGATCTCCGACAATGGTTGTGGCATGAATCGGCAGGATGCTTTTCTTTCGTTTGAACGTCACGCTACAAGTAAAATCCGTACCGATGCCGACCTGTTTGCACTTACAACCCTGGGCTTTCGTGGTGAAGCTTTAGCCTCCATCGCTTCGGTATCCCGGTTGCGTCTCACAACTTCTGACAATGATGCAGGGCTAGGGCAACAAATCTACGCTGAAGGGGGAAAGATTAAAACTGCCAATGAAGTTGGATTTCCGCAGGGAACCACCATCGAGGTAAGAAATCTGTTTTTCAATTTACCCGCCCGTAAAAAATTTCTACGTAAAGAGCAGACAGAACTGGGACATGCGGCAGATGTCGTTACTAAACAGGCATTGGCAAACCCTGCAGTGAGTTTTAGGCTGAAGCATAATGAACGGATAATGCTTGATTTGCGGCGTGAAAAGGGGGTACGGGAGCGAGTTGCCGCTTTATTGGGACGATCATTATTGCCGGATCTGTTGACGGTAGATAAGCGGAGCAACGAGGATTTACAGTTGACCGGCCTGATCTCCCAACCGCAGTTGACCCGCTCGGCAGCATCACATATTTATACCTTTATTAATGGTCGTTATATCCGTGATCGGGTTGTTCAACATGCGGTTATGGACGGCTATCGTCATCTGCTGATGAAAGGGCGTTATCCGGTTGTTGTGCTGTTTATACAAATTGATCCTGCCCAGGTTGATATTAACGTCCATCCAACCAAGCATGAAGTACGCTTTCGTGAACAATCTCAAGTCCACGACTTTATCGTAGAAAGTTTACGCCAGACACTCCGTCCTGCAGGGTGGTTGGAGAAGAAGTCCGAGATTCCACCTCCGGGAGAAGTAGAAAACTATTTACCTCTGCGACAAACTCAAGCAGCTAATCATGATGCTTATTGTCAAGTTGGCGATGATTCCGTCAGAGAGGCCACGAATCAATATTTTCCCCAGGAAGAAGCTTCTCGACCGAATGATTCTAACATTGCGGCAACGATCTCCCCATTGAGTTTGCCCCCCGATCAACTAATTTATACAGAGAGCTCTGCAGCTCACATCCAATATACCCTGCCGGGGAGTGAATCTTCTGGGTTTTTTTCCCGTTTACAAATACTCGGACAGTACCACCAGAGCTACATTCTTTGTCAGGAGGGTTCAGATCTGATCTTAATTGACCAACATGCTGCGCATGAACGGGTGGGGTTTGAAAAGCTGCGTCATGCTTATACTGCCGGGAAAATTCCTAGTCAGGCATTACTTTTTCCCGACGTGTTGGAACTTGATTTCAATAGTGCCACTGCGTTGAGTGAAAATCTTCAGGAATTAGAGCAGCTTGGTTTTGAGATTGAACCTTTTGGGGGAAAATCCTTTGCTTTAAAAGCAATTCCGCAGCTATTGGAAAATCGGAATGTTTCTGGATTGGTCGTCGATATTGCTCTTGAACTGGAACGGATCGGTCATACCGCACAGCTACGTGAATCTATCGATGAAGTCCTTATCCTGATGGCCTGTCACAGTGTTATCCGTGCCAACCAAGCTCTCTCTAACCTTGAGATCACGTCCCTGTTCCAGGAACTTGACCGGATCGATTTCAAAGCAAATTGTCCCCATGGCCGCCCGGTGATACAGCGTATGACGTTGACCGAGATTGAACGTTTATTTCGGCGTCAATAATGAACCATAGCGCAGAGAAACTACCGGTATTGGTCATCTGTGGAGCAACTGGATCTGGTAAAACAGCTTTGGCCCTCTCTCTGGCTGAAAAGTTTCCACTGGAAATTATTTCGGCCGATTCACGACAAGTTTATCGCCGGATGAATATCGGCACTGCAAAAGCAACCAGCCACGAACAAGCTGTTGTCCCCCATCACATGATTGATCTGGTCGATCCCGATCAGGAATTTTCGGTTGCAGATTTTGTTGATCTGGCACGCCCCCTTATTTCACAAATTGCTGTTCGAGGGAAAATTCCCTGTATTGTAGGTGGCACAGGGCTGTATATCCGGGCATTATTAGGTGGACTGGCCGATTTACCATCGGCAGACTCAGAATTACGAAAACAGCTGCAGCAGCGCGAAGATGATGAAGGGTCGGGGAGTTTGTATCGGGAACTGCAGCGCGTTGATCCTGTTGCTGCCACTGAGGTGCACCCGAATAAC
>JAUVCS010000146.1 GCA_030590745.1 Desulfuromusa sp. | reverse complement strand
TTTATCCCTCGACAGCAGTTTGAAGTCGCTATCCAGGCGGCTATCGGCAATAAAGTTATTGCCCGCTCTACGGTCAAAGCGTTAAGGAAGGATGTCACTGCCAAATGTTACGGTGGTGATATTACCCGAAAACGGAAACTGTTGGAAAAACAAAAAGCCGGGAAAAAACGGATGAAACTGGTGGGGAGTGTCCAACTTCCACAAGAAGCGTTCTTGGCTATCCTCAAAGTAAAAGAGTGAAATATGGCAATTTTTAAGAAAAAAGTTAAAGTCGGCACGAAAAAGCCCTGGTACCGTGAATGGACAGAAGCGATATTTATCGCCGTTATTCTGGCACTCATCATCCGGACCTTCCTGTTTCAGGCGTTTAAAATCCCCTCCGGCTCAATGCTTGACACCTTACTGATCGGTGATCATCTCCTCGTCAACAAGTTTATCTACGGAAACAAGATCCCTTTTGTCAGCGACGAAAAATATCTAAAAATACGTGATCCAAAACGGGGTGATGTGATTGTTTTTGAATTTCCTGATGATGAGGGGAAATCTTTCTTTGAAAGACGTGATTTCATCAAGCGGGTTATCGGGCTCCCCGGAGATATTATCGAAGTGAAAGCCAAGCAGGTCTATGTCAATGGACAGCCGTTCACGGTTCCTGCAGAAGAGCACAAGGATCCGGATATGATTCCAGCCGTTGCCAGCCCAAGGGATTTTACCGGACCTATCAAAGTTCCGGCGGACAGTTATTTTGTGATGGGCGATAACCGTGATTATTCATTTGACAGCCGCTTTTGGGGTTTTGTTGACAAGTCAAAAATTAAAGGGCTGGCTTTCATAAAATACTGGTCATGGAACTCCAAAGGGGACTTGCTGCATAAGATCCGCTTTAATCGGATTGGCCGCACGATAAACTGAGGTAACTTTAACAAAGTTACAATTGACATTTTCGGCAGGATGCTATTAGATTCCGAAAGTCAAAATTAAATAAACAGCAACCCTTTAAACTGATCCGAGAGATCTGCAAGGGAATAAAATAGTGCAAACATACTTAATAAAATCAATCGAGACACCTGCATAAATATTTGTGCAGGTGTTTTTTTGTGCCTTTTTCAGGGAGGTTTTTATGGCAGCAGAGGTTATTGAGATTCTTGACTCCGAAGGTGTAGATCGGGCACTGACCCGAATTGCTCATGAAATTCTGGAACACAATAAGGGGATCGAAGATCTGGTATTGATCGGTATCCGCACCGGTGGCGCTTATCTGGCAGCTCAACTTCAGCAGAAGATTTCTGCAATAGAAGGGGTGGATGTCCAGTTGGGCATTATTGATGTCACAATGTACCGGGACGATCTGTGTTCTCGTAACGATCTGGCGGTTGGTCAGACCGATATTCCGTTTCGTCTCAGAGATCAGAAAATTGTTCTGGTTGATGACGTGCTGTTTACCGGCCGGACAATCCGGGCAGCAATGGGAGCGGTGATGGATCTTGGCCGACCACAGAATATTCAACTGGCGATTCTGGTTGATCGTGGTCATCGTGAGTTGCCAATTCGACCTGACTATATCGGCCGGAACCTTCCAACCGCTCGAAATGAACAGATCAAGGTCGATTTTGACGATCAGAATACCGCACAGGCGGTTCATCTACTCAGAAACTAATCTGGAGGTTATTCTATGTCTTTCAATCCAAAGCATCTCCTTGGGATTAAGGATCTGTCAGCTGACGAGATCAATTTTATCCTTGATACGGCTGATAGCTTCAAGGAGATTAACACCCGTCAAATCAAAAAAGTTCCTACCCTGAGAGGAAAAACGGTCGTCAATCTTTTCTTTGAAGCCAGTACCAGAACTCGAACTTCTTTTGAAATTGCCGGAAAACGCCTTTCCGCTGACACGGTGAATATCAGTGCTTCGGGATCCTCAGTGGTTAAAGGGGAAACACTGGAGGATACGGCAAAAAACATTCAAGCTATGCATCCCGATATCATCGTCATGCGCCATAATGCTTCAGGAGCATGCCAGTATCTTGCCGACCGGCTTGATTGTTCAGTGATCAACGCCGGGGACGGAATGCATGAACACCCGAGTCAGGCACTCCTCGACGCCTTTACCATCCGTCAGCATAAAGGTTCGATCAAAGGGTTGACGGTGGCGATTGTCGGCGACATCACCCACAGCCGGGTGGTCCGTTCCAATATCTATTGCCTGACCAAGTTGGGAGCCAAGGTTCGTCTGGCAGGCCCTGGAACCATGCTGCCGACGGGCATTGAGAGGCTTGGTTGTGAGGTGTTCAATAATCTGGAGGATGCTATCCGCGATGCCGATGTTGTCATGATGTTACGCATACAGCGGGAGCGACAGGGGACGCCGTTGATCCCTTCGGTGCGTGAATACGCCCGTTTCTTTGGACTTAATGGCAACAAGATGGAACTGGCAAAAAAAGATGCCATTGTGATGCACCCCGGCCCAATCAATCGCGGGGTTGAACTGGGAACCGCAGTTGCCGACGGGCCACAGAACGTAATTCTAAGTCAGGTAGAAAACGGCGTTGCCGTGCGAATGGCGTTACTGTATCTGGTTGCAGGTGGTGAGAAACTGCAGGATGATTGCTAAAACTGAAAGGTGATGATAATGAAAATTTTGATTAAATCGGGCCGGGTCGTGGATCCTGCCAATAAAATCGACGAAAAACTCGACATTCTGGTTGTTGATGGCAAAGTTGCCAAACTGGCTGCCAATATCAACCCTGAAAACGCGGAAGTGATCAATGCAGCGGGATTGATTGTAACCCCTGGATTGGTTGACATGCATACCCATTTGCGTGATCCGGGTTATGAGTACAAAGAGGATATTATCAGCGGAACCCGTGCGGCTGCCGCCGGTGGTGTTACGTCGGTTGCCTGTATGCCGAACACCAGCCCAGTCAACGACAATCTTGCGATTACTAAATACATCATCAGCAAAGCGCAGGAACAGGGGAGTGCCAACGTTTTTCCGATCGGTTCTATCACCAAGGGTATGGATGGTGAACTTCTGACCGAGATGGGCGAACTTAAGGAGGGCGGTTGTGTCGGTTTCTCTGATGACGGGCTGCCGGTTAAAAATGGTGAAATGATGCGTCGCGGGCTGGAATACGCCAATACTTTTGGCGTACCAATCTTTACCCATGCCGAGGATATGAGTCTGGTTGCCGGTGGCAGTATGAATGAAGGTCCGATTGCAACTGAACTGGGACTGAAGGGGATTCCCTGGGTTGCAGAAGATGCCATTACGGCCAGAGATATTATGCTGGCTGAACTGACCGGTGCGCATCTCCATGTATGTCATGTTTCCACCAAAGGAAGTATTGAATTGGTGCGTCACGCCAAAGCTCGAGGCGTGCGAGTCACCTGTGAAGCAACGCCACACCATTTCATGCTGACCGATGAATCAATCCGCGGTTACGATGCCAATTTTAAGATGAATCCACCGCTACGGTCGCAAGAGGACGTTGACGCGGTTCGCGCCGGATTGGCAGACGGAACCATCGATGCCATAGCCACCGATCATGCGCCGCACCATATCGACGAAAAGAATGTCGAGTTTGCTGTTGCCATGAACGGTGTCGTCGGACTTGAGACCCTGCTGCCGCTAACTCTCAATCTGGTTACTGAAAAGGTTCTCAACCTGTCTCAGGCTATTTCACTGCTCACCTGTCAGCCGGCTGAGATTCTCGGTATTGATCGCGGGACACTTGCAGTCGGAGCTGTTGCGGATATCACCCTGATCAATCCGAACAAAGAGTGGACCGTAGAGCCCGACAAACTGCACTCCAAAAGCAAGAACACTTCTTTCGCCGGTCGAACGGTGCGCGGCTACGCTGTCCGTACAATTCTGGCCGGGAAAACAGTTTTTGAAAGATAGATCAATTGCCAACCCTTCTCCCTGAGGGAGAGGTGGCCGAAGGCCGGATGAGGGGGAGAATTTGGCTACTCCTAACATACCCCCTCACCCTAGCCTCTCCCTCATGGAGAGGG
>JAUVCS010000083.1 GCA_030590745.1 Desulfuromusa sp. | reverse complement strand
GGAGCCAGTGAGGGGCAAGGGCTGGGCACCCGATTTTTACGCCATGTTGAACGGACCGACCTGTTCCTTCATCTGGTAGATACCTCTTCAATGCAGGAGGGGGATCCAATGGCTAATTTCGAGATGATCAACAATGAATTGCTACGCTACGATGATTGTTTAACCGGTAAACCGCAAATTGTTGTTCTGACCAAGATTGATGTACCTGAAGTCCGCGAACTCAGCGTCTCGCTGACCGAACAATTTAAAGCACAGGGTTATCAGGTCTTTGCTGTTTCAGCAGTCACTGGAGAGGGGTTGAAGAAATTGGTGACGGCAGTTGGCGATGAACTTGATCGGTTGCGTGAGGCTTGATTCGGTAGCTGTTAGGCCTGTCCTGTGAAAAAAAATAATGAAATGGGGAACTATGCGTAAGGCGTTGTTAGCACACGTAAAACGGGTGGTGATAAAAATTGGCAGCGGGGTGATCTCCAATATTGCTGATTTGGAAAAGGGGCAAATCGAAGCAATAGCGAAGGATGTCTGCGGCTTGCTTGATCGTGGTCTGGAAGTGATCATTGTTTCCTCTGGGGCGGTGGCCGCTGGCAAGGGGCAGCTGGGGATTGTCGGTCGCCCACAAACAATTCCACAAAAACAGGCAGCAGCAGCGATAGGTCAGACCCGGATCATTCGTGATTATAAGGAGATATTTCAGGCGTTTGATTATAATGTCGCTCAGGTGCTTTTAACCAGAGACGATCTTTCAAATCGCCGCCGTTATCTGAATGCGCGCAATACGGTTATGACGCTGCTTGAATACGGGGTGACGCCAATCGTTAATGAAAATGACACCGTTGTGGTTGAAGAAATACGTTTCGGTGATAATGATAACCTCTCCGCACTGGTAACCACGCTGGTTGAAGCTGATTTGCTGATCATCCTCTCTGATGTTGATGGTTTCTATGATCAGGACCCAACGGGTAATCCGGAAGCACAATTGATTCCAATCGTCGAAAGGGTGACTGCAGAGATTGAAGCTCTGGGTGGTAAATCTAGCGGAGATCTTGGGACTGGAGGGATGAGTACCAAACTTAAAGCGGCAAAACGGGCGGCATTGAGCGGGGTTGGAACGCTTATTGTCAATGGGCGCAGTCCCGATATACTGAACCGAGTTTTTGCCGGGGAAGAGGTTGGCACCTATTTTCTGCCAGCCCAATCAAAATTAACGGCAAAGAAACATTGGATCGCCTTTTCAAAAAAACCACGGGGTAAGTTGCTGATTGATGAGGGGGGGCAACGGGCCATAGTCAAGACCGGTAAAAGTCTATTACCTTCAGGAATCTGCGGTGTTGAAGGTGGATTTGAGCGGGGTGATGCTGTGCGCCTCTGTAACCGGGCCGGGGAGGAATTTGCCCGCGGGGTGATCAGTTACTCTTTGGCGGAAACCCTGCGGATTATGGGAAAACAGTGTGCAGAGATTGAAGATACCCTCGGTTATAAATACCGTGATGAAGTGGTCTGTCGCGATAACCTGGTTTTGACTGTAACCGATGAAGAGGAGGTTGATTGATGACTCTCCGCGATGAGATGAAGGCCCTGGCGGTCTCTGCTCAGCAGGCTTCACGATTGTTGGCAAATCTGTCTTCGGCAGTAAAAAACCAACTGTTATACCGGATGGCAGATGCAATTGAAGCAGCAGAGCAATCCCTGCAGTCGGAGAATCAAAAAGATCTCCGTCTGGCAGAGCAAAACGGTATGGTTGCAGCGATGCTTGATCGGTTGACCTTGACCAGTGAACGCATTACCGGGATGGCAGATGGACTGCGTGAAGTTGCTGCGTTGCCTGATCCGGTTGGAGAGGTAACCGGCATGTGGTTGCGACCGAATGGTATCAAAGTTGGTCGGCAGCGGATTCCATTGGGTGTTATAGGGATCATCTATGAGTCACGACCAAATGTAACCGCCGACGCTGCAGGTTTGTGCCTTAAAAGTGGTAATGCGGTGATTCTTCGTGGTGGTTCAGAGGCCCTCAATTCTAATCGAGCCATTGGTATTGTCCTCCGCCAGGTGTTGACGGACATGGAGTTGCCTCAAGCAGCCCTCCAGGTGGTGGTCACCCCTGACCGCAATGCAATCAGTGAATTGCTGCAACTGGAAGAGCAGATTGATCTGATTATCCCCCGTGGCGGCGAGGGGCTGATTCGCTTTGTTACCGAAAACTCCCGGATTCCGGTTATCAAGCATTATAAGGGGGTTTGTCACACCTACGTTGACGAACACGCTGATTTGAAAATGGCGGAGGAGATCTGTCTGAATGCCAAAGTACAACGTCCCGGGGTGTGTAATGCGCTGGAAACCCTGTTGATTCATCGTGATATTGCCGCTGAGTTTTTGCCGCAAATTGCCAAATCTATGGGTGAATCTGGAGTCGAACTGCGGGGCTGTGTTGGCGCAAGGGAAATTGTTCCTGCTCTGATTCCGGCAACCGAAGAGGATTGGCAGGCAGAATATCTTGACCTGATTCTGGCGATCCGGATTGTCGACAGCTATGAGCAGGCTCGTGAACATATTGAAAATTATGGCTCACTTCATACTGAAGTGATTGTGACGAATGATTATCGCCTCTCACAGCGTTTTTTGCAGGAAATTAATTCCAGTGTTGTCATGGTGAATGCCTCTTCCCGGTTTTCCGATGGGAACCAACTGGGGCTTGGTGCAGAGATCGGAATTTCAACAACCAAGCTGCACTCTTTCGGCCCAATGGGGCTTGAAGATTTGACCACGCGTAAATTTGTTGTTTTGGGAGATGGACAGATCCGGGAATAGCGGAGATTTTATGCGCATTGGTTTGCTTGGCGGTACTTTTAACCCCATCCATTTTGGCCATCTGCATATTGCTGAAGAGGTTTTGAAGAGTTGCAATCTGGCGCAGGTCTGGTTTGTCCCAACCTGCAAGCCTCCCCACAAACAGCTGGCAGATGAGGTCTCTTTTGACCATCGGTTGGCAATGGTAGAGGTAGCTCTGCAGAACTACCCGCTGTTTTTCAATTCTGCTATTGAGGGGCGCCGCGGTGGCACAAGTTATTCAGTTGAAACACTGGAACAGCTGACCGCAAAGTATCCACAGCACGAATTTTTTTTTATTATGGGATTTGATTCCTTTCAGGAAATTGGACTTTGGAAAAACTATGCAAGGCTGTTTGAACTTGCACACATTGTGGTGACAGCTCGCCCCGGTTTTCCTGACTCATTACAGGCACCACTTCCAGTTGCCATTGCAGACCGCTTCTGCTATGATTCCGACTCGAAAAATCTCCGCTTTGATACAGGTTTTTCTTTGATTAAAGTCGCACATACCTGCCGTAATATTTCCTCCACAGAAATTCGTCAGCAATTGTCGACGAACCGGGATATTGGAAAACAAGTTCCACTTCCCGTAATTGAATATATCAGAGATCATGATCTCTATTCCTAACACTTGAACAGGTAAAAAAGGTATAAATTGCAAGCTAAAGAAGTAGCACTATTGGCAGTTGACTATGCGCTGGATAAAAAGGGAATGGATCTCCTGTTGTTAGACGTTCAGGGACTCTCCTCACTGACTGACTATCTGTTGTTGGTTTCCGGGCGTTCCGACAGGCAGGTTCAAGCAATCGCTGAAAACATCAGAACAGAATTTAAACAGCATCATAATCTGTTGCCTCTTGCGATTGAGGGGATGGATCAGGGGCGTTGGATTCTTCTTGATTATGGTGAAATCATGGTGCATGTTTTTCAACAACCAGTGCGTAAATTCTATGATCTGGAAGGGTTATGGAGTGAAGCCCCTGAAGTTGAGTTGGCGCAGACTGCTGAACAGTGAAACTGCGTCTGATCTGTGTTGGTAAGCTGGCTGAGAGCTGGCAAAGGAGCGCGGCTGATGACTATGCCGGGCGGATCCAACGCTATTTTTCTCTTGATATCATCGAGTTGAAAGAGGAAAAAGGGGGGCGAAGAGGGGATACAAAGGGATTGCTCAAACGTGAAGGGGCAAGAATTTTGGAAAAAGTTCCGCAGCGAACTTTTTTGATTGCCCTGGATGAGCGAGGTCGGAATCTGAAATCGGAGCAGCTGGCAGATTTGTTATCTGCGGAGATGCTCCACGGTGGGCGTGATTGGTGTCTGGTGATTGGTGGTCCATATGGTCTTGATGAAGATGTTCGTAACCGGGCTGACTTAACCCTGTCGTTGTCAAAAATGACCTTTACCCACCAGATGGCAAGAATTCTCCTGCTCGAACAACTATATCGAAGCTGTACTATTATCAAAAATGAGCCCTATCATAACCGATAGGTGATATCATGGAGGCGGATTGTACGATGGAAGAAGCAGAGCTAACAGAGATAAGAGAGCATTTATTGCAAATGCGGGCTGCGGATTTGGCTGAATCTGAGCGTGCATACGCTGCATCCCAGTCGTTAGGGAAAGATGGCGTCCCCGATATCGGAGATATGTCATCGAATAGTTATCACCAGGAAGTATTGATGAACCTGAGTGAAACGCAACGTTCCCGGGTTCGCGATATTGATGCTGCTCTGGAACGGATGGACAAGGGGGTTTACGGTCTGTGTATGCGTTGTGAGGAGGAAATCTCTGCACGGCGTATGGAGGTTCGTCCCTTCTCCCGCTATTGTGTTGATTGCAAAGCTGAAGTTGAAAAGTTTGGTGAGTAAATAACCCTGTAACCCACATCGTGGGTCGGCTTGGAGATGATCATGATTCTAATTGCCCTGCTTGTATTAACTTTCATCGTTTTCGCTGTCGGGTTTCTCTATTTCTGGGGAATCAATCCAGGTGAAATTACGGTCTTTCTGGCCAATGATATAAGTTACACTCTACCGTCAGCAATTATGTTGGTCTGTGTGCTGCTGATTGGACTTATGATTGGTAACGGGGTCCATTTTTTAAGTGCCTTTCTCTATTCTTTCCGTCACTGGAAGGGAGGGCGGCGGCTGTAAAAATTTGATGAGTTTGGTTCTATCTACCGCAGTGGCGTTGGACGATTGCTTTCGGGAGATTTGAAGCAGGCTCGGACTCTGCTGAAAAAGGCTCTGGATCGTGATCCACAACGGGTTGATATTTACTTGGCACTGGCAAGTGTTTCCCTGCAGGAGGGCAATACGCAAGAGGGAATTGAATTACTCCAGCAGGCGCGCAAGCTTGATCCGCAAGGGCTTGAGGTTCTGTTTAAGTTGGCAACAACTTATGAAGAGCATGGCCGCCGCGAAGAGTCGATGGCTATTTATAAAGAGTTGTTGGAGGGTGACGCTAATAATCGTAAAGCAATGCGGGCACTGCGTGA
>JAUVCS010000119.1 GCA_030590745.1 Desulfuromusa sp. | reverse complement strand
CAACAGATCATGGTGGATGAGCACCTTCAGAGAATTCAGCTTTTATACTGAATACTGGAATCACCAGGAAGAGTTGCTCAGGAAGAGCGATTCCCCATACGCAAGAATGTCCTCAAGTGAACTGAAAAAGATAAAGGCTTTCATCTTGCAGCAAAAGAATACAGCTGACGACTTATACAGCCAATTGGAGCGTTATGCCCGTTTTAATAGTGTCCCTCGTCACTGGAGGCGCTAAGTCATCTTGAGAGGGTTTTGCAGAAGAGAGAAGCGAGGTCATGGACTGACCTCGCTGTGGGTTGCAACATATCTAACGTCGCATAATATATATTATGTCAACTAAATGATATTCGGATATAGATCATATATTAAGGGATTAGAATGATCTTCCCATTGACCCCATTCTGCATAACCAGATCATGTGCTTTCGGGGCATCCGCTAATGGCAGTTCCGAATTGATAACTGGACGATAGCGTCCATTTATCAACCCTGTTTTAATTGTGGCGTGAATTTGTTGCAGTTGTTCTGCTTGAGTATTAAACAGAGACATACCAAGAATCGAGGCGTTTTTCCCCATCGTATCACGAGGATCAATCTCTATTGTCCCCCGACTGCCGATAATCACAACGCGTCCATTCGCAGCTAGCAATTTAAGGTCATTATCCAAATTTACATTGGCAAGCATCTCAAGAACAACATCGACACCAGCCCCGGCAGTTAAATCATTAATCGAATTAAGATAATTATCCTGATTATGATTCAGTGCTGCAATAACACCCTGATCCCATAATAACTTTAGTCCTTGTTCTGTACCGGCAGTTCCGATGACCCGCAGACCATGCGATTTAGCAATCTGAATGGCAGCCAAACCAACCGCGCCACTTGCACCATGAATTAAAACTGTTTCTCCCGCAGCAGCCTGGGCACGGATGTTCAGTGCAATAAAAGCAGTGCTATATGGAACTCCAAGTGCGGCCCCCGTCGAAAAACTGCAGTTTTCAGGGAGGATAAATGCTTGATTTTCATCACAAATCAGCTCTTCTGCATAACTTCCCGAGATACAACCACAGGTATAAACCCGGTCGCCAATTTTTTTCAATTTCACCTCAGAGCCAATTTCCGTAATGATTCCAGAGGCGTCCTTACCCGGAGAATATGGAAGATCTGGCTTAATCGGGTAGATTCCGGCACGGATATAGGTATCAACTGGATTAACCCCAATTGCTTTAACCTCGATCTTTATTTGATTCTTACCTGGAACGAGTTCAGAGATATTTTCCAGTTTCATCACCTCTGACCCACCAAATTTGTGAACTTGTATCGCTTTCATGATAATCTCCAGTCGATAATCAATAACAATCCGGGCAATTCATGAATTGCCCCTACGGGTTATGTAATCACTATATCAGCCAATCGCTGCCAACTCCAAGCGTCCCCCCCAGCGGCGGATTAATTCATCCTTAACCGGTTTAGCCTCCAGAGTGTTCAACTGATCAGTTTTTTGGACATAATCAAACGCTTCCTGACGGGCAGATTCGAGGATCCGGAGATCTCTCAACAAACTCGCCACCCGAAAATCGGGCAAGCCCGCCTGCCGGACCCCGAGAAAATCGCCTGGACCACGAATTTCCAGATCAGCTTCTGCAATACGAAAACCGTCTTCTGTTTGTACCATAACATGTAACCGGCGTGCAGCATCTTCACTGTAGTGATCTGAAGGAATCAACAGACAATAACTTTTATCGGCACCACGACCCACCCGCCCACGCAGCTGGTGTAATTGTGAGAGACCAAAACGATCGGCATGTTCAATCATCATCACTGTCGCATTTGGCACATCAACACCAACTTCAATCACGGTTGTTGCAACCAGCAGTTGAATATCTCCCTCTCTGAAGGAGTTCATGACCGCATCTTTTTCGGCAGTTTTCATCCGTCCGTGGAGCAGTCCAATCTTGAATTCAGGGAAAATCTCAGTGGTAAAGGATTCGGCTGCAACTGTTGCCGCCTGCAGATCGCTTTTTTCTGATTCTTCAACCAGAGGGTAAACAACATAGGCCTGTCTCCCCTGGCGCAGTTCCTGTTGGATCAGCTGATATCCCCTGCTGCGTTTTGAAGCACTGAACCGCCGGGTGGTGACCGGTTTTCTCCCCGGCGGAAGCTGATCAATGACCGAGACAGAAAGATCGCCATAGAGGGTCATTGACAAGGTTCTTGGGATGGGAGTTGCCGTCATGACCAGCATGTCCGGATTCACCCCTTTGCGCTTCAACAGGCCGCGTTGTTGCACCCCAAAGCGGTGTTGTTCATCGATAATCCCCAGACCAAGGGAGTGAAATTCAACCCCCTCCTGTAAAACCGCATGAGTGCCTACAACCAGATCAATTTCACCCTGAGCAATTTGTTCCAGGGTCTTACGCTTGGCTACAGCAGGCATATTCCCCTGTAACAGACATATTTTCAAGCCAAGCTGTTCCAGCCAGCGCTGGAAAGTTTGATAATGTTGTTCTGCCAGAATCTCAGTTGGGGCGACAACCGCAACCTGCGCCTGGTTCTCAATCGCAATCAGTGCCGCCATCAGGGCAACAATGGTCTTTCCACTGCCAACATCTCCCTGCAATAACCGGTGCATCGGGTGTGGAGACAGCATATCTGTTTTGATTTCTCCCAGGACCCGGCGCTGTGCGGTAGTAAGCTTGAAGGGGAGGAGTTTATTGAGTGGAATCGTATACTTATGGGAAAGTTTGAAACTGATCCCCTCCTCCAGTTGCACCCCTGCCCGCTTCAATGCCAGCCCTAACTCGAGGAAAAAAAACTCATCAAAAACCAGTGAATATCGGCCTCTGTCGCGACCTTTTTCCAGCTCATCCAGATTTATTGATTGATCTGGCCAATGAGCTTGTTGCAGGGCGAGAGGAATCGGCAGAAGCTGATATTTGTTCTGAATAGCTGCAGGGATAACATCAGGAACTTTATCGGCATACTCCTGGATCAGTCGATACCAGATTTTACGGGCCTGTTTTTGAGACAACCCTTCGGTTAGAGAATAAACCGGAAGAATTCTGCCAAAGTTGATGGGATCTGATTTGATCAGTTGCTGAAGATCCTGATCATCACCAAGCAACTCTGAATCTGGATGGTGAATCTCACGGATGGCAGAAAACCGTTTCACGTCACCAATGAAAATCGCCTTTTGGCCGATTGGAAAACGTTTCTGCAACCACGGTTTGCGGTAGCGAAACCATTTTAAGGAAACTTTTCCGCTGGAATCACCGACAATAACTTCATAAATCTTACGGTAGCTCCGCGATGTGACGGTTTCGCCCGAAGCGAGGACGGTTCCGACAAAAATTTCCTGCTGATTATCGGTCAGTTGATTGATAGTTTTAAGTTGGCGACGATCTTCATACCGGATGGGGAGATGATAGAGGGCATCTTCTATGGTATTAAGGCCGAGTTTCTTTAATTTCGGCAGCATGCGTGGCCCAACCCCATGCAGGGTATCGAGTTTTTTATCTAGTTCGATATGGGGGTTGAGTGGAGAGTTATGAACCATTATTCTCCAGGCTCACTGATCAAATATGGCATTCAGCGCGGTGAGAACCTCTTCAACATCAAGACTGTGCGCCTTGGTTCCCTGGGCAATAGACTCACTGGTTGCGCCAAGACACTCTCCACAATCCAGACCTAACTGATCCAGAACCTTTGCAACCGCTGGATCCAGCTGCAAAGCTTCATAGAAAGTCATATCTTTAGTAATTTTGGCAGCCATCGTCACCTCCGGAGATTAATATTTAAAAAAATCTTCTTTAATTCTCACCTATTCAGCATAGAAATGCAAGAAAAACGGGACATTGTCAATTGCTGACAATGTCCCGTAAAAGTGCCTCAGATGGTGGGTTTTCACCCTGCCATCAACTGTATTCGATATTGGTTATTTCATAAACCTTCACCCCGGAAGGGACGGTAATATTGACTTCTTCATCAACCCGATGACCAACTAATGCGCGACCGACGGGAGAGCTGATAGAAATTTTACCAACTTTTATATCCGCCTCATCAACTCCAACAATCTGGTAAGTGACCTCTTTCTCTATATCGATATCAAACATGGTCACTTTGGCACCAAAGACAATTTTGTCGGTTTTTATGCTTGTTGGATCAATCACCTGTGCCACCGCAATTTTGTGGTTCAGTTCCTTGATCCGCCCTTCGACAAAACCTTGACGATCCTTGGCTGCATCATATTCAGCATTTTCTGAAAGATCACCATGACTGCGTGCTTCGGCAATATCCTGTACAACTTTGGGGCGTTCAAAGCGAACCAGCTGTTTCAGCTCTTCCTGTAAGCGCTGGTGCCCCTCTGTAGTCATCGGAACTGATTCATCCATACCGGTTCTACTCCTCAAAAAAAACAGCGGACGGAAAAACCGCCCACTGGGTTATTGCTCTATTTTTCTTAACTTCAACTGGCCGGATAATACTCTTGTAGCGGCTTGACGTCAAGGTCTTCTCTCAACATCGCCAGAATACCGTCAGTACCGGCTTTGATACCTTCCATTGTGGTAAAATAAGCGATTTCATAGATAATGACTGAACGGCGGATTGAAT
>JAUVCS010000170.1 GCA_030590745.1 Desulfuromusa sp. | reverse complement strand
GGCTGCATAATTGAGATATTCGAGTACCCGTGAACGAGCCCAGTAGAGATCGGTCCCATCCTCAAAAATGATATAGACAAAGGAGATTCCGAAGAAGGAGAAACCACGCACAGTTTTTGCCTGCGGAACTGCCAACATCTGTGTGGTCAGTGGATAGGTCACCTGATCTTCGACCACTTGCGGTGCTTGTCCCGGGTACTCGGTAAAGATGATCACCTGGACATCTGAAAGATCGGGAATCGCATCAAGAGGTGTGTTCTGCAGGGCATAGATCCCGCCAATCACAAGAAAAACAGTGAGTAGCACCACCATGTATTTATTTCGAATTGACCATTCGATGATTTTTCCCAACATGGTTTATCCCCTGTCGTTAATTAATTGAAAAGGTCCTCAAGATCTGTTTTTGACTCTGTTGTTTCGGCATCACTGAACAGATCAGAAAGATCACTCTCCTCAGCTCTTGGCGGTGATTCAGAACGGACTGGATTGAGCATTTTCTGAATCGCTTCGCGCAGTTTACTTTCCGAATCAAGCATAAACTGGGCACTGGTCACAACTTGCTCCCCTTCAAACAACCCCTGCAAAATCTCAACATGACCGTTGTCACCTTGCAGTCCGGTTTTCACCAGCCGTGGTTCGAAACGGCCACCGCTCTGGGCGATGAATACGGTCTGTTTTTCGCCGGAATGGAGAACCGCTTCCTGCGGAATGATCAGCGCATTAGTCAACTTCTCACCGGTCAGATAAACAGTCACGTACATATCCGGGCGAAGTTCAAAGTCGGCATTGTCCAGCTCAATGCGAGCTTTAATCGTCCGGGTTTTTGGTTCGACAAAGGGATAGAGATAATTGATATGACCAGCCAAACTGCGGTCTTTGACATACGGTAGCTCTACTCGAACCGATTGACCGACCTTGACCCAAGGCAACTGGTACTCGTAGATATCAGCCAGAACCCATACTTTTGATAAATCAGCCAGGTTGAACAGCGGCATCCCTGCTTTGACATACGTCCCCTCGTTGACCGTTTTCACCGTCACGATCCCCTGGTACGGGGCGTAAAGGGTGATGGTTTTACTCACCTGGCCGGTTTTTTCAAGGTGGGTGATTTGCTTATTACTGACATCCCAAAGCTGAAGACGTTTACGTGACGAGTCGAGCAACCGTCTGGCGCTATCCGAAATATATGTAAAGCTGCTATCTTTCAGAGAGTTGTAATTATCGCGGGCCAGCAACAATTCCTGCTGCGCTGTGACCAGTTCCGGGCTGTAGATTTCGAGTAGTTTTTGCCCTTTTTGTACCTGTTGTCCGGTTTCAGCGACATAGAGTTTCTCAACCCAACCGGCGATTTTGGCGTTGACCACATACTGCTTGGGTTCTTCGTAGCTGACCAGTCCAACAGTACGAATTGATCGCGACAGATCACCGCGTACCACCCCGGCAGTACGAACACCCATATTCTGAATCGTGGTTGGATCTATGCTGATCATGGACCCGCCAGTTGCCTGATCTTCATAAACCGGAACCAGGTCCATCCCCATCGGGGACTTTCCCGGTTCATTGCGGATGTAGGTCGGATCCATCGGTGCCTGCCAATACTTGATCTTCTGCTCTACAGAAGTCTCTATTGCGCCGCCAGTCTCTGCTTTCATCGGCGTCAGATCCATGCCACAGATCGGGCAGCTTCCCGGTTCATCGACAATGACCATTGGATGCATGCCGCAGGTGTACTGTTGCGCGGCGTGACTGTCTTTGGGCCCATCAAGTGGTGACTGCAGGGAACTCAGGTCAACGCTGAGAAAAATTCCACCTGCGAGAAGCAGGACTGATAACAGAGTCAGTGTCGATTTCAGCAGTATTCGCATTGTGATCATCCTTTTGTGCGGGTTGGCTGTTCAGGTAACAGGTCAGCCGTAAGGCCGGCTGCTGCTTCAAGCCTTGCCATGCTGCGTTGTTGATCACTGAGTGCTTTGATATAATCGATTTCGTAACGGTACAGGGTCATCAACGAATCGAGTAGATCGAGAAAATCGACCTTGTCGACCTGGTAAGCACTCAACGTAGCCTGAAAGGTCTGATTCGCCTGGGGAATGATCCCGCCCTGGTAGAGTTCCACCAACTTTTCAGCTTGTTCAAAGCTGGTCAATGATCGGTGAATCTCCAGATTGACCTGATTATGGAAATTATTGCGTTGGCGAAAAGCCAGTCGCAGTGAAGAATCGGCTTCGGTAACGGCCGCAACCCGGCGTTTTCTGCGCACCGGAAGGTTGAAACTGACCCCGGCACTGACGAAGTCGGTACCATCATCTACCAGAGAATTATCCCGCCAGCGGTAGCCTGCCCAGAGGGTGAAATCGGGTTGATAATCGAGTTGTGCTAATTTGCGCTGAGCCTTGTATTGGCTGATCAATGCAGTATAGGCTTTGAACATCGGTCGATTTTGCGTGGCCTGCTTTTGCAGCTCCTGAAGATTAAATTTTTTGCTAACACTCTCTAATTGGCTGTCAATTTCCAGAGACTGATCTGTATCACGACCGATCAAACTATTCAGTTCTGCCGAAGTTGCTTCTTCCTGCTGTTGCAGAACGAGCAGCTTGTCTACTTGCCGCGACCGCTGCAAGTGGGCTCTGAGGACGTTCTGTTGCAACCCTTTACCGACTTCATAGCGGGTTTCGGTCAACTTGATAAAATCATCAAAAATCTTCAAATTGCGGTTGGTCAGTTTTATTGCTTGTCGCTGGAACAACAAGCGGTACCAGGCATCCTTCACCTGGCGACGAATCTGGAGGCGGGCATCCTGATAAGCAGATGCAAACCAGAGACTTTTTTCTGCAGCGACCTTGCCTTTGACATCCAGTTTTCCCGGAAAGGGAAACTTCTGACTCAGACGGATTTCGTTACCGGTCATTGGAGTTTGATTTGTTTTGAAGTTATCGATCGGATAATTCAAGAAGGAGACTGAAACAATTGGGTCTTGAAGGGAGGTCACCTGATTGATCTGGCTGAAGGCCATTTCGATCTGCTCTTGAGCAACCTTTAGTGAAGGGTTTTTGGCATCCGCCTCTTCAAGGATTGCTGCCAGTTGAACCGGTTGAGCTATGGCGAAACTAAAAGTTGTCAAGCATAGCAGCAACGCTAAAAAATATTTATATAAGAAACACATTCTTCCGAACTCCTGATATATAATGAGAACATCTTGTTGTCTTATTTGTTAATCAGGAACCATGCCAAGAGAAAGAAACCATGAATATAGAGGGTTGGAGGTTTTATTTTCAGAATTGACTGTGGGGAGTGTTGAATATTCCACATCGATCTGAAGGATATTCTACAGATCAACAAGTGGGGTTCTCGTTCAATCATCAGGGGTTGTTTAAGATTGATTTCTGGTATTACAATTTGGATTGGTTGGGGGTTGAGGCGGAGCGAATGTTAAAAGAAATACAAATTCATAAACAGCTAGTTGGAAGGTTGAGCATCATTATTCT
>JAUVCS010000247.1 GCA_030590745.1 Desulfuromusa sp. | reverse complement strand
AGAGGGATCAACATGATCAGAGCGGCAATAACAATCAATTTATCGGCCAGCGGGTCAAGAAATTTACCGAGAATTGTTACAATTCCCCATTTGCGCGCCAGATAACCGTCCAGCCAGTCGGTCATTGAAGCGGCAGTAAAGACAGCCGCGGCCCAGAAACAACTTTGCTTTGATTCAAACAATAATAAAAAGATAATAATCGGGACAGCTGCAATCCGCGACAAAGTCAAAATATTTGGCAGATTTAATAATTTTTTCGTATCAGCCATCAGAGGATATCCTTTGATCGGGAATAAAGATTAAAGTACTGTTTGACTCGCCGGACATAATTCTGGGTCTCTTCATAAGGGGGGATTCCTCCATACTTGCGAACCGCCCCGGGACCGGCATTATAAGCTGCTAGTGCATAATCAAGATTTTGATCAAAAGAATCAAGCATTTTACGCAAATAAAGTGATCCACCATAGATAGATTCTGAAGGATCGAAGGGGTTCTTGACGCCAACTTCTTTCGCGGTTTCCGGCATCAGCTGCATCAACCCCTGGGCCCCCTTGTTTGAGACAACCTGAGGGTCAAAATCACTTTCAGCTTTGATGACAGCCTTAATCAGAGACCGATCAAGCTGAAATTTCTGGGCAAAATGGGAAATAAGTGTTTCCAGCTGTGAAGGTTTCCCTTCCCTCCGGTACAAGCGGTACTTGTTGCTTGTGGGGACGTTGGTAAAATGGAGCCGGCCCTGCTCATCGACATAGCGGTAAACCCCGGCTTGACCCGATGTTGGAGTCAGCAGCAACATAAACAGGATGCAGGTTATCGATAATCGGGCAAAATTAAACATGAGGGTTTTATAACCTTTTACCGTTGATCCGTCAAGTCAGGTTTGAAACACTTGACAATAGATAAAATCGGGACTGATAATATCGATCGTTAGATAATTACTGATTAGGCAAGAAAGTCATGGGATAGGTACTACTTTATGCAAATTACAACAGATTTTTTAATAATTGGTACCGGGATCGCCGGACTCTCCTATGCTTTGAAGGTTGCGGATCGTGGAACTGTTGCGCTGGTGACAAAACGTGACGTTGACATTTCAGCAACCCAACTGGCACAGGGTGGAATAGCAACAGTCCTTTCTGCTGAAGACAGTTTTTCTTCCCATATAGAAGATACCATGATTGCCGGTGCACACCTGTCCGACCCCGGGATTGTCGAACTCGTTGTAGAATCTGGCCCGGAAGCGATTAAAGATCTGATCAACTGGGGGGTTAAATTCAGTCGAAAAGCAGACCAGCAGTACGACCTCACCCGTGAAGGTGGCCACAGCCATCGACGCATTCTCCACGCCAAGGATGCCACCGGGCGTGAAATTGAACGGGCTCTGGTTGAAGCGGCACTCAACCACCCCAATATCACCCTGTACCAACAACATATTGCCGTTGATCTCATCACCGAAAGCAAAGTTGCACAGACCAAACTCAAGCAGAATCGCTGTCTTGGCGCCTACGTTTTAGATAAAAAAAGTAAGGAAGTGCTGACCTTCGGTGCTGAATTTACGGTTCTGGCGACTGGAGGGGTGGGTAAAGTTTATCTCTTTACCTGCAATCCCGATATTGCAACCGGTGACGGTGTGGCGATCGGTTGGCGTGCCGGAGCCGATGTTGCCAATATGGAATTTATGCAGTTTCACCCGACCACCCTTTATCATCCCCACGCTAAATCATTTCTAATTTCAGAAGCGGTGCGTGGAGAAGGTGGAATTCTGAAGCGTGAGGATGGGTATGCTTTTATGCCCGACTACCATAAACTGAAAGATCTGGCGCCTCGGGATATTGTTGCCAGAGCCATCGATAGCGAAATGAAAAAATCGGGGGCAGATTGTGTCTTCCTCGATATCACCCACAAAGGTGCTGATTTCATCAAAGAACATTTTCCAATGATCAATGCGACCTGCCTGGGTTTTGGCATTGACATGACCAAAGAGCCAATCCCGGTGGTTCCGGCAACCCATTATCTCTGTGGTGGGTTATGCGCAGATAAAAATGGCGAAACCAATCTTCACAACCTGTTTGCCATTGGTGAAGTTGCCTGTACCGGGCTCCATGGTGCCAACCGCCTGGCCAGCAATAGCCTGCTTGAAGGGATAGTCTTTGCTAAAAGAGCTGCCGAAACTTCACTATCCCGTCTCGGCGAACAAAACCCGGAAAATCCAGTTGTTCCCCCCTGGGATTGTGGCAATGCAACTGACAGCGACGAGGAGGTTATCGTTGCCCATAACTGGGATGAAATCCGCCGTTGCATGTGGAATTATGTCGGTATTGTTCGCTCCGATAAGCGTCTCCAGCGGGCGATGAATCGGATTCTCATGATCCAAAAAGAAATTGATCAATATTATTGGGACTTTCTGCTCACTTCTGACCTGATTGAATTGCGCAACATTACCACGGTCGCCCGGTTGATTGTTCAAAGTGCCCTGTCACGCCATGAAAGCCGTGGTTTGCATTACACTATTGACTATCCGGAT
>JAUVCS010000056.1 GCA_030590745.1 Desulfuromusa sp. | reverse complement strand
TGCCGGAATTGGAAAAACAGCTGCAGAGCGAAGAGCAAAAGATGGAAAAAGAGGATGGTACGGTCAAACTTTTGCGTGAAGAGGTGACTGAAGATGAGATTGCCAAAATAGTCGCCAACTGGACCGGGATTCCGGTGACCCGACTGGTTGAGGGGGAGCGGGAGAAGTTGCTTAAACTGGATGAAATCCTTCATCAGCGGGTGATTGGTCAGGATGAAGCGGTCCAACGGGTGACCGATGCAGTGATCCGGGCTCGGGCCGGCATCAAAGATCCCCGTCGGCCGATTGGTTCATTTATTTTTCTTGGTCCGACCGGGGTGGGCAAAACAGAACTTGCCCGAACTCTGTCAGAGACATTATTTGATAGCGAGGAGAATATGATTCGTATCGATATGTCTGAATATATGGAGAAACATGCAGTGAGCCGGTTGCTGGGTGCGCCTCCGGGATATATCGGCTATGAAGAGGGGGGGCAATTGACAGAAGCGGTACGGCGTCACCCTTATGCGGTTATTCTGTTTGATGAGATTGAAAAGGCTCATCCCGATGTATTTAATGTTTTGCTGCAAATTCTGGATGATGGACGGGCAACCGATTCCAAGGGGCGTACGGTCAGTTTCAAAAATACTGTGATCATCATGACTTCTAATATCGCTTCTGATTATTTGATTGAAGGGATTCGTGATGGGAAGATCCCCCCTGCCGTTGCTCAGCAGGTTGAACAGGCATTGCGGCAGCAGTTTCGTCCGGAATTTCTGAACCGGATCGATGATACGATTATCTTTAAGCCATTGAATCAGGAAGAGATCAAGCAGATTGTCCTGCTGCTCATCAGCGAATTGGGCAAGCGGATGGCCGAGAAGAATCTTGGTCTTGAATTAACCGATGGTGCGGCCGATTTTATTGCCAGCACAGCTTACGATCCCGTTTATGGAGCACGTCCTCTGAAGCGCTTCATTCAGCGCCACCTGGAAACCAAAGTGGGGCGGGTTCTTATTGCCGGGGACCTTGCCGCAGGTTCCAAAGTTATTGTCGATTGTGTTGACAACGAATTGGTGGTGACGGTTAAAGAAGGATAAAAAAAGAGAAAGTGACTAAAAAACTTGCCAATTGGCTGAAACCGTATATAATATAACCAAAATAGTCATAATTAGACGCGATTTCAACCGATGGAGGGCATTATGCGTATTGATATTCTTTGTAAACCAGGTTGTCCTGAGGGCTGTCAGGGAACTGTAAAAAATGTGCGGGAAGCACTTGATCAGCTTGGAGTTCAGGCTGAGGTTCATCAGTTTAACGATTCACGAAAAATGATTGATAACCGGATCTATGTTGAACCCGCTTTATTGATTGATGACCAGGTGCGGATTGCCGGCCGGATTCCAGAGGTGGATGAGATTGTCAACTTTATTGTCGAACGACCCCGTTATTTGCAGGAAGTGGCTGCTATGGCTTGACTTTTAAGGTTAAAAGACCTCTGAATAAGGAGGGGATTTTGGATTTGATAAAGGCTTCTGCGTATTAACGTTAGGAGCCTTTACTTTTTCTTAACCCTCAGGTATTCTTAATCTGCTTTTTTTAAGGAGAGTTTGCAATGCCGAAAATACTGTTAGTTGATGATGTTGATCTGTTTCTTGAGCTTGAACGTTCCTATCTGGAAGGTTGTGGTTATGATTTGCTGACTGCTTCTTCTGGAGAGGAGACTCTGCAGCGACTTGAGAAGGTCATCCCGGACGTTTTACTTTTAGATTACTATATGCCGGGAATCAACGGTGATGAGGTCTGTCGCCAGATCCGGCAAAACTCTGTCTGGAAGAAGTTGCCAATTCTTATGGTGACTGCGGCAGGTAAGCCGGAAGAAGTGCAGAATTGCCTGGATGCTGGCTGTGATGATTACATCACCAAGCCGGTGAATAAACAGGAATTACGGGAGAAGGTTGAACGTCTTCTTGGTACGGTACAACGCAGAACTACGGATCGAGTCGAAGTAAAATTGCCGATTCAACTTCAAGAAGGTGGCCGGTTGCACGTTGTTACCGCGAAGGATATTTCATCCAGTGGTGTTTGTCTCCAGTCCTCAACCTCGCTGAAAGAAGATACAGTCGTTGAAATGAAATTGGAGGGTCCAGATGGGGCAGAACCAATTTCTCTCTATGGAAAAATAAAACGTACTGGCAAGAAGGACGAAGATGGTTGTGGTATCTATTTCATTTACCCGGAGCAAAAGAGCAAAAAACAGCTTGATCGCTTGATCATAAGTAAAAGATCTGAACAGTTAGAAAAACCTGGGGTTGATAAAAAACTTGGACAACGGCTGCAGTCATTAGAAAATGAATGTTCGAGATTACGTACAGAACAGGATGATGCGTTACGGCGAATTGGTGAACTGGAACAGGAAAATCTTGATTTTGCCAATCAGCTGGTTCAGGTTGAGGATGTTAATAATAATCTCACCAACCTTTATATTGCCTCTTCCAGGCTTCATTCTACCCTTGATAGTGAAGAAACTCTGGAAATTATTAAAGAAGTTGTTATCAACTTTGTCGGTGCAGAGAAATTTGCAGTGTTTCTTTATGATAAATCCACCGATCAATTACATTTTGAAACCGGTGAAGGGTTTGATGAGGACGAAAATTTTGTCAATATTCCCCTTGGCGAAGGGGTTATTGGGAAAACCGCTGCCGAGATGGAAAATTACTTTTATGCAGGATCTATCAGTGATGGGTCCGATGATCTGTTGGCACCGATTGTTGCAATCCCCTTGATTATCCACGGGAAGATGATTGGACTTCTGGCAATTTATCGGCTTTTTATTCAGAAGGAGCAGCTGGAATCAATCGATTATCAGCTTTTTTCCATGCTGGGGGAACATGCGGCATCAGCACTGTTCTCTTCAACTCTCTATGGTCATTCAGAACGCAAACGGCAGACCTATCAGGGGTTTGTTGACCTTTTAACTAAATGACGCAGCTGTTCTCCAATTCTTTTACAAGTGCGTCATGCTGATTTAACCGGTAGTAACAATCCTTGCGTGATAGCAAAATCCAGCAATTCCTCTGCTGCTTGTGGATCAAATCCCTGTAACAGTTGTTGAGCGGTCTGCCCTTTTTTTGCCTGGATCAGCATTCGGGCAAAGTCCTGATCAATTGATTCAATGATAACGTCTCCCTGTTGACGCAGGAATATTGCGTATCCCGGATCGGCGGTGAGTTGTCTGAACATCTTTTCCAATGGTTCACCCCCCACCATCTCCAGATCTTCCACAGAAAAATGAAAGTGTTGAATTCTAACTTCCGGATTAAGTTGCCAATGCAGCTTTCTCCAAGTTTTTTTTGCCGGAGGGGGATTGCTTGGCTGGCAGGCAGCGGCTAATACTGTTTCAGCACAGAAAAAATGGTAAGTGATTAGATCCTGAGCGACCTCGATCAATTCTGCACGCTTATTTGAATTGAGCTGGTTGGCGATAAAGTTTCGTTGCAGAGAGAGGATTTCATCCGGTTGCCAATCTTCTGCAACCAGTTTTTTTTGTTGATCAATATTTTGTTGTTGGAGCCAGTGACCGAATTGATCGAGAAAGCGGCTTGGAGAGAGTCTCAAGGTATGACACAGCTGTAAAAAGAAACCGACCGCCCGACCACGATTATAGAAAATGTCAGTTGCGGTTGCAAGCTGGTGACTCTTTTGCAAGTCCTGTCGGGAATAGGTTTTATTAGTCAGCAGTCGGTAGGGTGGGTCGGGCTCTCCCCGGATACCAAACTCTTCCTGATTATCAAATAACTCCGTTCCCGGCAGAACTGCCAGGGGGAAAATATCAACCTGATTCGGTTGCAGAGGTAAAGTAAAGTTGAGACTGTTGATAAACCCGGCATGATTATCCCCTGGCAGCCCGTAGATAAGATCCAGCCCGAAAGTGATTCCCGCCGCTGTCATCTGTTGTAGTCGTTGCTTCATCTGTTGTGGCAGCAAATTACGGTGGAGTGGCTTCAGAACCTCTGCAGTGGCTGATTGTAAACCAATCTGTACTGAACAGGAGAGCTGAGCCAGGAGATCAATAGTTGCGGTATCCAGAAAATCAGCTTTTGCTTCGATGTGGTAGTGAATATCGGGGGCAATCTCAAGTAACATCTGCAGGAGTTTTTGACCCCGTTGCGCGGGAGCATTGAAAGTAGAGTCAAGAATCCAGATCTGGGCAACCTGGTGCCGGGCAAAGAGTTGCAGCTCTTTACGTAAACGCTCTTCCGGAAAGGGACGAACCCCCTGGTGCCCCTTGGCATCGTAGCAAAAGGCACAATTGAACCGGCATCCTCTGGCTACCTCCCAGAGCACCCCGCAGTTTTTTTCCAGTGGTAACTGTCCGTTGAGCCACGGTGAAGGGAGAAGTGACAGATCGGGGCAGATAGCAGCAGCAGGAAGGGTAGCAGTGTTTTGCGTTGCAGAGATGAAGCCGGCAGCCTCGGTGGGTAACTCTCCGTCGCTGAACTGCCTGATTATTTGAGCAAATGAAACTTCCCCTTCGCCACGAATGATCCCATCCAGCGACCCCTCGACAATAACCCTCCGACTGTCAGCACTGGCTTCCGGGCCACCCGCAAGGAGGATCAGGTCAGGCTTTTTTTGCCGTAACAATCGTGAAAGCTGCAGGATTTGTTGACGGTTCCAGAGGTAAAGGGGGAAAGCAATGATGCCGGGATTGTGATCCAGGAGCTGCTGAGCAAGGCTCTCATTATCGGTATCGGGGAAGAGATCAATAAGATCGGTCTGTTGTTGTAACTCTGTTGGCAGACAGGCCTTAAGAGACCCTGCTGCCAGGGAAACTGCCTGTGCTGATGGGCGGACATGCAGGGTTGCTAGCAAAATACGCATAGAGGTTATTTTTTTAAACTGACTTTAATGCGGGGTTTTTCACCACTGCTGTCAATGCTGAACGCCACCGCTTTATCGCCGTAGCGAGCTCGAATCTTTTCCCGCTGAGTGGCAAGAAATGCAGCAACTTTTTCTGCACTGGGTCCATTTCCGGAGAGACCACAGGTTTTTCTGGCTTGGGTGAGTTGCTGTTGCAACTTGGTTGCCTCAATTTTTGGGTCGATAGATTTTGTCTGTCCGGTCGATGGCTTTGCCGCTCCGGTCGTCAGTTTAGCGGTATGGCGATGATATTTACCCTCATCGATCAAGCGGAGGATCCGATCCCAGTATTGTCCATAGGACATAAAGCGTGAAGTGATCCCCTGATAGCGAAATTTCAGATCTGTCCAGATAATATGCCGACCGGTAAAGTAGCGAATTCGCCGGGCAATATCCTTACGTTGATTGTAAGGCTCCCGCTTTTCGATTCCAGAGAAATATTGTTCATAGTGAATTTCCAGCTCTTTGATCGCTTGCTGAATTTCATCAAGTTCTTGTGCCAACTGGCGTCGTTCATCCATCCCTGATACCTCCACGGGGAACTATACGTGAGTCATTGAATAATGTAAATAATTGCAATTTTATCGTTCTATCGAGAGGATGCTACTTGACTTGGCAATGGTTATTTTGAGATAGTTAAGTTTATTTTAATATTAAGAGTCTGTCGGACTTTACCAGCATCTACTGTAAGACCAGACAGGCTCCTGGATTCTCCATTGAAAGGACTCTCCATGGAAAAGGGTTTGGCAGCAGTTATTCTGGCCGCTGGAAAAGGGACGAGAATGAAATCGGCAGTGCCGAAAGTTTTGCATCCAATCTGTGGGCAACCGATGCTCTATTATCCGCTTGAAGCAGCTAAACTTGCAGGGTTTAAGCAGCTGAAAGTGGTTATCGGCCACCGTGCAGAACAGGTTTCAGATACTTTTGTCGATGGGGATATCACCTGGATTAAGCAGAGTGACCAACTGGGAACTGGTCACGCCCTGATGTGTGCCGCAGACTCTTTACGTGGCTATTCAGGTGCGTTGTTGTTGCTTTGTGGCGATGTCCCGTTAATTCAACCGGAGACTTTACAGCGGCTACAGCATTACCATTCCCAGCAGCAAGCTGCCGTTACGGTGTTAACCGCGCAGCTGCCAAATCCTGCTGGTTATGGGCGAATAATCCGGGATGGTGAGCAGATTCTGCAGATTGTTGAAGAAAAGGATGCTGATGAACAACAGCGTCAGGTGACCGAAATCAATTCCGGAACCTATCTGTTTGATGCCGCTTTTGTCCTTTCGGCATTAAAGGGGCTGAATAAAAATAATGCTCAGGGGGAATATTACCTGACCGACGTGGTTGCTGC
>JAUVCS010000152.1 GCA_030590745.1 Desulfuromusa sp. | reverse complement strand
CGGAGGGCCAGGGGGATCTTCTATCAACTGGATCAAACTTTTAGGATACCGCGCTTGGATTTTTTCTACCTCAGGGCGCAACTCTCGTACCAAGGTAATGGAGCTGACACTTCGATCTCTTTTATCCATGAGGTTGACACGGATTTCGGCAACATGAGCACCTTGTTTATTGCCAGATCCACGCAACAGACCGTTAAAATCGATGACCCCTGCCTCACCTATCCATGTCTGGTAATTGCTGACATAGGCATTATTGCGGAGCAGTACACCGATCTCCCGAGCGACTTGGTCAGTGGTTTCTACCGGAGTGTATTCAGGCATATCAATAGTAATATTGAAGGTGTTTTTATCATCCTTGGGTAACATTCCCATGGCAACACAGCCAGGCGTTAACGGACCCGACACACCCTGTGGGCGCACAAACTGCCAAGCACCCTGCATCACTGCTGCCATGATGAGTAGTCCGATTACAAGAAAGATCACGTTGCGAAGAATCGAACGATCAAGAATTGGTGTAATTAAAGCGTAATAGAGTTGCTGCAGCCTCTCCCTGGGAACCTTTTCTTCAGAATTATGTAAATCTTTTGCCTTCATCCAACGATTTGCTGCCCACGGCGTTACAACATAGGCGACCACGAGAGAGGCAAACATGGTAACCGGAACATTGAATGTAATAGGAAAAAAGTAGGCACCTGGCATGCCGGTCAGAATGATCATCGAGAGGAACACCAGCATGATGGACAAGGTTGCTAGGTTGGTCGGGCTGCCTATCTCATTGGTGGCTAGAATTGTAGTAAGCTGTTTATCTTTGTTTTGTATATGTTTGTAGCGGCGATGAATATTTTCCACCACCACAATGGCCGCATCCACGAGGAGTCCCATGGAGAGAATTAAAGCAAAAAGAGTGATTCGGTTAATAGTCACCCCAAAAAAATAATCAGCCCCCAGAGTAAGTGATAGAACCAGGGGAACACACATTCCTATGATGGCAGCCTCTTTGAAACTGAGAAAAAAGAGGGCGACAATAAATACAGATATCAGAGCGATTCCCAGATTTTTAATAAGAAAATTGACGCTGTCATCTGCTCGTTTACCATCGTTTCGGGTTATAATCAAGTGGACATCCTGAGGGACAAAACTGGTCTGCATCCTCTCGATCCGCTCCAGAATATCATTGGCAACAAAGACGGCATTGGTGCCCGGCTTTTTCGCGACAGCCAGGGTTACAGCAGGGATTTCCGGCATCTGAGTAACATTAAAGTTTTTATTAGCCGGACCGAAAGAAAAGCGGCTAAGGCGTTGACGCTCTACAGGTGGACCGTCAATAACTTCTGCCACATCTTCCAGGAAAACTGGCCTGCCCTGATGACTGCCGACAACCAGCTTGCGGACATCTTCTGACGTTTGCAGGTAACCATCAACAAAGAGGCTGCTGTTTTGCCCCTGATGGAGAAAAGAACCGGCAGACATGGCCACATTCGCTGACTGAATCAGAGCCCTGGTAATATCACCCGGAATACCATAGGCTTGTAATCGCTCGGGATCCAGCTCAATGCGAAGCTCCCGATCACGCCCCCCCTTTACATAGGCTACCGAGACCTCCTCCATGCTGCGGAGACGCTCAATCATCCGATCAGCCAGTCGTTTCAAGGCATAATCGTCATACTCTTCCGAAGCCAATGTCACCGTAACAATAGGTACATCATCTACATCAACACTGCGAATAATAGGTCTGCTGGCATCCGCGGGCAATTCCCGACAATGCCCCTGTATTCGGTCATGGAGTTTAACCAAGGAACGTTCCTTGTCTTCACCCACCTCAAACTGTACCTGAATTAAAGCCATGGAATTCATGGCTACGGCAAAGGTGTGATCCACTCCACTGATTTGTCGAACCAGTGCCTCCAGGGGATTAACCACCAATTGTTCAATTTCATGTGCCGATGCCCCTGGTAGCGTCACCATAATCTCTGCCCCAGGCACCAGAATTTGTGGATTTTCCTCTCGCGGGGTCTGGGTTACGGCGATCACCCCAAGCAGAACACAGGCCAGAATAAACAGCGGGGTGAGTTTCGAGGTGACAAAGATCTCAGCTATACGACCAGCCGGGTTCAGTTTTACCCTATTCATTCTCGTCTCCGGTTTTGATGACATCACCTTCATGGATCAAAGAGACAGAGCTAGCAACAATACGTTCACCTTCGGATAGACCGGTCTGAACTTGCAGGCGATCCGGCCATTCTCTACCAAGTCGCAGCCAACGAAAATGGGCACGTTGCTCAGCATCAACGACAAATACACCGCGTAATCCACCACGTTCGACAACAGCAGTGCGGGCAATTACAGACGACATTTCAGTGCCAACCTGAAATCGAACCCGACCGAACATTCCAGGCAGGAGGGCTGTCAGGTCATTCAAGGTGATTTTTATTTCATAACTTCTGGTGACCGAATCCCCTGAAGGAACGATTCTTAAGATTTGACCATTCAATGTCTTACCAAGGGCATCAATAAAAACGGTTATGTCATCACCCTGTACAAGCTTCTGAATTTGACTTTCAGGAACAAACGATTTGAAAAGAAGTGATTTTTCCGCCTCTATTGAGATGATGGGGAACCCTGGGGTAGCAAGATCTCCAGCTCGTTTTTGCCGCTCTACGACAACGCCATCCACCGGACTTTTGATCAGGATATATTGTCGTTGAGATTTTGCTGTTTCAAGAACTGCCAGGGCTGCATTTAACGTTTCCCGGCTGATATCCCTTTGTAAACGTATCTTTCGTAGCGTATTTTCGGGGACACTGTCTTCCTTGAAAAGTACTTCATAGCGCTCAAAATCGATTTGAGCGTCTTTCAGAGCTGACCGGGATTTATTTACGCCTGCCTCTGCCTGCTGTATTGCTCCATCGATATCGGTACTGTCCAGCGAGACAAGGAGATCCCCCTTGTGTATCTGTTGTCCTTCCCGTACTGGAACTTCATCAATATAACCGGTAATACGCGAGGTGATTTGTATCCGATCATCAGAAATGACTGAGCCAATTGTTGAATAGTAAACAGGGAGCTCCTCATTCATGACCACCGTCACCGGCAAAGTATGAACCGTGGCTTTTTTTGTAACGAACGAATCAGATTCCCGATCGTCCCTCAACAAGATAAATATCAGAGCAATGACCAGAATAGTGATTAGGATACCGACAACAACCACTTTGCTATTTTTGCTTTTAAACATTTCTTCTATCCTATCTTTTGATTGTCGTGCTGAAGATATTCTGATTATTCGTTTTTTAATCCGTGCAATACAAAATTAGTGATATGGCGAGCAACTACATGAGGATCATTGTGTTGTTTTTTGCTATGAGGAAGATAAGGTCTGATTGCAGCAGTCTGAAAGTGATACATCACATTTCCAATAATTGAGATAGCTAATAGATAGGGGTCATACTTTGGATCTAATTCTTGACATAGTTCAGTAACACCTTGAAATAGGTCATGGTAGACCTCGGTGGCCAAGAGTTGCAGTCTGGATTCGTCACCTTCCATTATCTCCCTTTGAATCAGCATGCTGAAATCATTGTCTTTATGTACCACTTCGCAAAGGCTGGTTATGAATTGGGCAAGGCGTTTCCTTGGTTCAACTCTGTTGCTGAGTATTTTTTCCAGAATTTCAGCTTTGTCGGTGAAGACTTGGACCATGGCTTCAAGATAAAGAGTTTGCTTGTCTGGAAAGTGATAGTAGAGTGCAGCGGCACTTACCCCTACTTTCTGTGCAATGGACCGCATTGATACGCCGCTGTAACCTGATC
>JAUVCS010000042.1 GCA_030590745.1 Desulfuromusa sp. | reverse complement strand
CGTTCGGGCCGATGATCGAAAGGATTTCTCCCTGATTGATATTAAAATTGAGATCACTGAATATCTCTGTCGTTGCAAAAGAGAAGGAGAGGTTGTTGATCTGAATCATAACCCTCCCCCTTTACGTCGCAACAGATAGAGAAAAAAAGGTGCTCCCAATATCGCCGTAACCACGCCCACCGGGATTTCTGCCGGAGCGTAGAGGCTGCGAGCGATGGCATCGGCAATAATCAGAAAGCTACTGCCGAGCAGAGCAGAGAACGGGAGTAACAGACGATGTCCCGGCCCCCAGAGTAATCTGCAAATGTGTGGGATCACCAGCCCAACAAAACCGACCAACCCAGCCAGGGCAACTGCACAAGCGGTTAAGGCTCCGGCTATAGCAAACAAAATCAAACGGGTTCTGCCCACATGCAGACCCAGATCTGCGGCGGTTTCTTCTCCCTGAGTGAGTAGGTCCAGATTGAGAGATTGTGACCAGAGCAACAGAAATCCAATGGCAACCCACAACCATCCCCAGGAAAGCCAGTCCGGGTCAGCTAGAGAAAGATTTCCCGCCAGCCAGAAGATTGCCTGACGGGTTGCATCAGCGGGTGCCCGCCAAAGGAGGAACAGCAGCAATGCTGCTGCTAAGCTGCCAACCATCACGCCGGATAAAATCAGGGTGTGGGAGGAACAGGTGTGGGCTTGTGCGACCAGATAAACCAGCAGCAGTGCTGTAAGGGCACCGACAAAAGCGGCCAAAGGAATGATAATGGGAGATTGAAAGCCCCAGGTCAGAGCGGCGACAGCACCCAGAGCTGCGCCACCAGATACTCCGAGTAAGTAGGGATCGGCAAGGGGGTTGCGCAATACTGCCTGAAAGGTGACCCCGGATAAACTCAATGCTGCACCGACGAGGCCAGCCAGGAGCGCTCGGGGAAACCGGATTTGCCAGATAATAACCTGCTCAACATCAGTCCCCGATCCCTGGAGTAAAATAGCAAACAGCTCGTTCCAGGAAAGCTCGAGGCTTCCTGCAGAAAGTGAGATTAATATGGCCAGCAGGGGCGACAATAACAGGAGTAATTGCCACAGCCGGTGTTTGTCTGGATTCTTGAGTTTATTCATTTTTACTCTGCGAAAAAAAGAGTCCGATGGTTAAGCAAAAAGTTCGATCTACAAGGCGTAGTATTTTTTCAGGGGTGATGGCATACATATGTATGTCAAGATCCTGAAAAAATGCTGCAACACAGGAGGTCGGATTTTTTGCGACGTCATTATTCATCAATTATAATGTCTGGATGGAGAGCTTTGGCCAGTGCTTCAATGCCGAGAATCATCCTCGGCCCCGGGCGGTGGATCCAGTCCGCTTTGATCTGGATAATTCTTTGATTACGTACTGCTTGCAATTGCGGCCAATGGTCGAAAAAATGTATTGGCGTTGGTTGCCCTGAATATGTTGAAACAATAATAAATTCCGGGTCGACAGTTAATAATGCCTCGGTATTCCAAGTCGGGTAGCGGGATGGTCCTTTTGGGACCACATTCTCCCCACCAACGATGTTGATGATATCGGCGATAAAAGTATCTGGTCCGGCAACTGTCAATGGTTGCAGCATGACACACTCAAGGGTTGTTTTTGGTTTTAATGCGGACACCTGCTGTTTAATTCTCTCAATTCTCAGCTTGATAGAATCGGCCAACTGTTGTCCCGGGTTTTCTGCTCCGGTAATGTGACCGATATCCTGGATGGTTTTCAGTGTTTCTTCAACCGTCTGTGGATAGACCACAAAAACCGGAATTTTCATCAACTCCAAGCGTCGGATCAGTGCCGGACGATTCATGTCTGCAGCAGCTATAACCAGGTCCGGTTGATGTAACAGGATACTTTCCAGGCTGGGGTCGGCATAACCGCCAACTTTTGGTAGTTGCCGTGCCGCTTCGGGGTAGGTACAGAAATCAGTCGCAGCGACAATACGTTTTTCAAGGCCGAGTTTAAATAGAATTTCAGTGACGCTGGGAACCAGAGAGACAATTCGTTGTGGGGGGTGAAGGAGGGATACTTGGCGATTCACGGCATCGGTGAAATTGGTCGCTGCTAGAGGAGAAGCAAATAGCAGAACAAAAATGATTCCGAGAATGAAATTATTGCGCATAGTATGTCCTGATGCAAAGCTGGAGGCTGATTGGTTGCCAGCCTCCAGTTTAGAACAATTTGTGCTGATTAGAAAGAGAGTTGGATTCCCGCATAGCCTGATATGCCAGCTGTTCCGTATCCGGAAACTTCTTCGTAGTCTTCGTCAAAAAGATTGTCGACTCGCACAAAACCTTTCAGGTTAGGAGTGATTTGGTGTGACGCTGCCAGATTCACCACGGTGTAGTCATCCAGGGTTTCGCTGCTATCATCTCGTTCACCAACGTACAGGAGGTAAAGGCTGATTTGTTTTCCGTCCATCGGGTAGAGATTTATATCAAAGTTCCCTTTGTGTAATGGGCGTCTGAGAAGTCTGCTGCCATCTTCATCCTCGGTATCGGTATAGGTGTAAGTGAGCCTGAGGTCGATGAAATCGTAAGGGTAAATTTCCACTCCTGTTTCAACCCCCTGAGTGGTGATGTCTCCAGTATTCTGAAATCCTGTCGGATCCCATTGGATATAGTCATCAATGTCATTGTAGAACCAGGTTGCCTGCAAAATCAGACTGTAGTCAAACAAACTTTGTTCAATCCCGATGTCATAGCCCAGGCTGGTTTCGGCGTCGAGGTCTCGATTTCCATACCATCCATCATAGAGTTGATAGAGAGATGGAGCTTTGAAGCCGGTTCCGACTGAACCTTTCAGCCTGGTGCCGGTGGTTTTTATGGTGTAACCGCTGGCAACTCTCCAAGTTGTTTCATTTCCAAAATCATCGTGACTGTCATAGCGAACCCCAACGGTTGCATCGAATGAACCAATAGAGAGTTGATCCTGCAGATAGATAGCATTTGTTGTGGTATCTTCATCAACCGCTGAGTCAGTTTCAGCGCTCTCAGTTTCTGTTTCTGCCCCGAGAATGAAAGATTGTTGAGAATTGAATATAAAGTGGTTTGTAATTTCAAATTTTGTTTTTTCACCTTTGAAGGCTGTGGCCCAGGCTGAATCGGGATAGTCACGATCAATTTCTGTCAGTGACGCTCCAAGCGTTGTTTGCCAGCGGTCTTCGAGTAAATGTAGAGTCCCTTCGAGGCGGCCGCTGAAGGTTTTGGTATCTGTGGTTTCATCGGTATCGGCCAGGAGGTATAGAGGAGCTGGATACCCGTCCATATCATATTCAGCATCGGTATAGTTTGCCGTAAAATTGATATCAAACAGGTCACTGGAGCGGACACCACTATTGATTGAGAATGAGGTGTTTTTATAGCCATCATCTTCGCTGTTGCCATCATCTTCATTGGCGGCAGAAAAACCATCTGAATTGCTGTTGGATGCAGCAAAGGAAACATGTCCTGCCTCTGACGCAACAGAAAAACCACCTTTTTGTGTCCAGGTATTGTAGGAACCTCCTTCAATTGAGGCATAGCCTGCAGGTTTTTTTCCACCTTTCTTGGTGATAATATTGATGACTCCGCCAATTGCATCAGAACCGTAAAGGACGCTCTGTGCCCCACGAACAACTTCAATTTGTTCAATATTGGTGGTCGTCAGATTAGCCAGGTTAGTGGCTGCCCCAGCGCTAGAGGGATCAGCGAGTTCAACGCCATCAATCATTACCAGAGTGTGTTGATTGTCGGTGCCTCGGAGGAAAATAGAGGTTGTCCCCCCCGGTCCACCAGTGCGAGAGACGTAGACTCCCGGTACGCTCCGCAATAGATCAATGACCAGTGGCTGCTGCTTTGCCTCAATTTCTTCTGCGGTAATAACGGTAACTGAACTGGCAATCTGGCTCAACGGGGTTCCGGTGCGGGTTGCCGTGACCACGATCGGATCCAGCTTTACCCCTTCTGCCTGGAGTGTTCCTGCGGTCAGAAGCAGGGCGGATAGTACGATGAAACATTTCCTCATTTGTTCCTCCTGTTTTCCCCCGAGGAGCTGAACAGTACGCAATAAAAAAACCCGACACCTTATAGCAGGTGCGGGTTTTCCGTATTTATCGCCGCGTATGTCCACACTCCCGTGCCCGGGGAGACTGATAGTGGATGTGTTTCACGGCAGGTCTTCTGACTTACGAGCTTTCGACAGTGTTGTTTGTCGAAGAGGCAAACCGCCTTCCCGGTATTGATACCAGTGACATATTGGTTTGCTTTAACTCGATTACAGCGGCGGGTCCGTGGAGGAATAACACCTCCTTCCCTATTATACTTTTCAAGCACCGTAAAACGATTCGATTGTGGCTCTGCTTATAGATGAATGGCGGGTTTTCTGTCAAGCATAGAAATATCAATATTTAGAAGGAACAGCTTGGGGGGCGATTACTGACGGCTTTAGTGAGATATCGATCAGATGTTCACGCTATTCTAATCACGCTCGTGGCAGGGCGTCCAGACCTCGATGTATAAAAATCAAGTACAATATTTCCCAGTTATACGGGCTATGCTCAATTTAGTCCCAAGGGGCTTTCTCTCGAAAACTGTCCAGCATGAAATCGATCGCGCAGTTTACCCGGCGGGGCAGGTTCCGACCGCTTGGATAGACGATCCAGACGTAGTTTTTCTCGCGAGTCCAATCTGGCAGCACTTCTACCAGCTCACCTGCCGCGAGTGCCTCTTCCGCATAGAATGTGGCAGTACGTACGATTCCGAGCCCTTTTTTTGCCGCGGAGATCAGAATTTGGCCACTCTTGCTGTGCCAGCAGCCATTTGGCTTGATTTCGACGGTTCGTCCCTTCTGTGCAAGCGACCAGCGTGGCGAGAGGCCGCTCAGGCAGTTATGTCTCCGCAACTGTTCGGGTGAGGATATGGCTTTCGATCGTTCCAGGTAGGAGGGCGAGGCGTAGAGTCCGAACCTGAAGGCTGTCAGCTTCCGGGCAATCAAGCTTGAATCTGGCAACTCCCCGATCCAGACGGCAAAATCAAACCCTTCTTCGACCAGGTCTACCCTTCGGCTGGAGAGATCCAAATCGATGATCACGCCACGATTCTGTGCGGCAAAGCTGACCAGAACCGGTGCCAGATACAACTCACCTAGCCCGCCGTCGATCATACTCACCCGGATGTTCCCCTTGGGGCTCTGCTGGAAATTGCGAACTCGTTCCTCCCCTTCATTCAGCCGCTGAGCAATCTCCTGGGCATAGCGAAAATAAATACCGCCAGCTTCGGTCAGGGAGAGCTTACGGGTGGTGCGCTGCAGCAGGCGTACCCCTAAACGATTTTCGAGCTGACTGATGCTCTGACTGATATAGGCCTTCGACATTCCCAAATGTCGCGCAGCAGCAGAAAAGCTTCCTTCCTCGACCACTTTGACGAATTCCAGAACCCCTTGTGTTGCTTTCATTGTTTGTCCTTGTGAACAGTCTTTTAGTAAAATTGGTACTTATCTTCCTATCGAGCAATTATTATTATACATTTCATAACAATGTGATGGTAAAGAAAAGGCGATTGTCTTATAGAAAAAACAGCCTCTTTGGGGCAACCTTACTTCTTGGAGAGTAAATAAATGGAACATCCTTATTTAATGTTTCTCGGCGATGTGCAGGATCAACTGGCGGCAAAAACGTGTGACGGTATCGTTCAATGGCGATCGGAATGGTGTGTGGGGCAATTTCGCCTACCTGGATGCCGGGCTGATGTTCGTTTGACCGATATGACCCTGGCCGAAGGATTGGAACACGGAGCAAAAACCCTAGTTATTGGTGTCGTCAATTCGGGCGGTACCATGCCAGAATACTGGACGGCAACTATTGTCGAAGCCTTGCGACTTGGTTATGATGTGGCCTCCGGACTTCATGCTCGGCTTGGCGATTTTCCAGAAGTGGCTGCGGCTGCGGAAAAATATGGACGACAATTGTTCGATGTCCGTCATCCTTCCGATCACTTCAAAACGGGAACTGGCGTCAAGCGGGCGGGCAAGCGCTGTCTGGCGGTGGGTACTGATTGCTCGGTTGGAAAAATGTATACCCCACTGGCGATGGAAAAAGAGATGAAAGCGCGTGGCATGAATGTAACCTTTCGGGCTACTGGGCAGACTGGGATTTTCATTGCTGGCAACGGTGTCTCGGTCGATGCGGTCGTGTCCGACTTCGTTTCTGGAGCGGTCGAGCAGATCTGCCCGGCGAACGATTCCGATCATTGGGATCTGGTGGAAGGGCAGGGTTCGTTGTTCCATCCCGCCTATGCGGGGGTGACCCTCGGGTTGATTCACGGTGCGCAGCCGGATGCCCTGATCCTTTGTCACGAACCAACTCGTACCCATATGCGGGGATTGCCGAATCAACCATTGCCCGATCTGAAAAGTTGTATGGAGCTCAATCTGGCAACTGCGCAGTTGACTAACCCTGCGGCGAAATTTATCGGTGTTGCGATCAACACCTCCCTGATGGAAAGTGCCGCGGCCGAGAGTTACCTGGCAGACGTGGAACAATTGCTCGGTTTGCCCACGGTCGATCCGGTGCGTACTGGTGTCAGTCGTCTGATCGATAATTTAGTGTAACCATCGACTATCTAGGTAGACAGCAGAAAAATCCATCTTTGACGATCCTCTGTGAGGTTGTTCAGCAACAGAAGGTAAGGTGTTTATGAAAATTACCGATATTCGTACCAAAACTGTCACGATCCCACTGGTGACTCCATTTAAAACTGCATTGCGTACCGTGACCCAGATCGAAAATGTTTTGGTTACGGTGACGACCGATTCTGCTCTGCTTGGCTATGGCGGCGCCGCACCGACGGCAGTTATTACAGGTGACACTCTTGCTTCAATAACCGGTGGTATAGAACACATTCGCGATAATATCATCGGGATGAAACTTGAAGACGCAGAGCTGATCTTCCAGCGTCTCAACCTCTGTCTCATCGGT
>JAUVCS010000025.1 GCA_030590745.1 Desulfuromusa sp. | reverse complement strand
GGAATGATCCCTGACAGAAACTGCCACGCACCGAGGGTGAATAATTCTGCCACCCGGTATAGAGATAGGTCAGGAAAAACCCCAGCACGATAACCAGAGAAGAACCGATAACCAGGGTTCCGTTGAAGAAATTGGAGAAATTTGCCGTTCCAATTTTATAGAACAGCAGTAATGGAAGAAAAACCACGTATACGAGGTGGTTGGTGAGACGGAGAAACGTATCATCTACAAGTTTGAACTGTTTAAGCAAGGTTCCTAGCCCGATCACCAGGAAAATCGGTAGAACAATCGTGATTGTTTCGCTAAACAGCTGCATAGTTCCTCCATTGGGCGATGCAGCATAACTTAGTTGAAATAGACTGTCCATCCAATAGACCGATGAGATGACCTCTGTTGAGGCCATCTCATCTGATCTTGTTTAGCAACTGTCAGTTAAGATATTATTTGATCCGCTTAGTCACTTATGCGTTGTCACCATATTTACCGATACCAAGTTCCTCATCACTCAATCCAGGGGAATTGTAAGAGGCATTATCACCGTATTCTCCGATTCCAAGTTCTTGATCATTCAGACCGGTTGATGCAGCGGCAAAGATGGAAGTGATTGCGAAGATGCTGGCGATTGCGATAGAGGTTGTTTGCTTTTTCATGATGTTCTCCTTTGTTGGTATAAATGATTTTCAGTTGGTTTTTCGTAACTCTTGTCAATCTATATTTCAATCATCGTGCCAACTCTTATAACTCAATAAAAACAGATAGTTGTGAGTTGTTATCGACATTCATATGGTCTTTATGTAGAATATTCAACATTGACATGTAGATTATTGACTATTATTGTCCTTAATTAGGTGGAGGTTCTTTTCTGGGGTTGGAGTGCCGATGGCTAAACCAAATCAAAACTGGCTTAAAATTGCAGTTATTTTGTTTCTGGTATTTGTGCTGGCTCTTTTTCATTATTTAACTGGAATTGAGCGTTCACCCTATTACGGTTTTTATTGTCGCCTCTACTATTTGCCGATTGTTCTGGCTGGTTTGTGGTTCTGTTTGCGTGGTGGCATGACTATCGCTTTGTTGGTTTCTGTCCTTTTTGCGCCACATATTTTCTTTAAGTGGGGGCAATTTGATATCGTCCCTTCCGAGCATTATCTGGAGATCCTTTTATTTAATCTCACTGGGTTTTTAACCGGTTTTTTATCTTCACGAATTAATTTTCAAAGTATGCGTGCCGAAAAAAATATGCATCAGCTGGCAGAAAGCTTCACCCTGTTAAAAGAACAGGCGAACCTTATTGTTGAAATTGAGGATCAGCTCCGGCAGGCCGACCGGTTGACAGCATTGGGGGAGTTGTCGGCAGGAATGGCGCATGAGATTCGTAACCCCTTAGGTTCAATTCGTGGCACCGCAGAGATTCTTCGTGATGCCTTGCCGGAGGATAATCGGTACACAGAATTCAGCCAGATACTGATAAAAGAAGTCGATCGACTTAATCGGGTCGTTGAAGATTTCTTAAATTTTGCCCGACCAACAACAGCTGAACAGCAGGATTTTAAACCCAATGAGATTCTGCATGAAGTTTTACAGCTGTGTCGGCAACAGGTGACAAAAGATCAGGTACAGATTCATTGGCAGGAGAGTCCGCTCCCGGCAGCAGTAGGGGATGCTGCTCAATTTAAGCAGGTATTTCTCAACTTGATTCTAAATGCTCTGCAGGCAATGACTGCTGGCGGTGAGTTGTGGATTGATACGCAAATAAACGAGCAGCAGCAAATTGTTTTGACTTTTAGAGATAATGGCCCGGGCATTCCACCTGAAGATCTGGATCGAATTTTTAATCCTTTCTTTACGACGAAAGTAAACGGGACCGGGCTTGGTCTGGCAATTACCTATCGAATTATCCAGAATCACTGTGGCAACATTAGTGTGAAAAATTCTCCAACGGGTGGAGCTGAATTCACCATGATCCTGAAACCGGCTGACTATCCCTGTCGGGACGGAGTGGACGATGACACGACAAATATTATTGATTGATGATGATGCCTCGCTGCGGCGGGTGACCGAGTTTAATTTACAAGAGGCAGGCTATCATGTTCTGACGGCGAGTGATGGTGCCGCCGGTCTAACATTGTTTAGACGCCATCGTCCTGAATTGGTGATAACCGATGTGCAAATGCCGGGAATGAATGGCTACGAAGTTCTTGCTGCTGTATTGGAGTTGGAACCGCAGACTCTGGTTATTATTGTCACGGCATTCAGCACTGTAGCTCAAGCTGTTGATGCGATGAAGGTTGGCGCTTATGATTATCTGGCAAAGCCTTTTAGTCGTGATCAGTTGAGTTTAACCGTTGCCAAGGCTTTTGAATATCGCAACTTGCGGCAGGAAAATAGTCAATTAAAAGCAGCTTTGTCTAAAGGAGTTGATACTGAGCAAATTATTGGTAAATCAAAGGTAATGCGGCAACTGCTGCAACGGGTAGAAAAAGTCGCAGCAAGCCAAGCTTCGGTATTGCTCAGTGGTGAAAGCGGCACTGGAAAAGAGGTGATCGCTAAAGCGTTGCACCGAGGTTCTGACCGGAGTAACGGACCATTTATTGCGGTGAATTGTGCAGCAATTCCAAAGGATTTGATTGAGAGTGAATTGTTTGGACATCTCAAAGGGTCATTTACCGGGGCGATCAAAGATCGTCAAGGGAAATTCTCCTTGGCCGATGGAGGGACACTGTTCCTTGATGAGATCGGTGAAATGCCAATTGATTTGCAACCAAAACTACTTAGAGTTCTTCAGGATCAACAGTTTGAGCCGGTTGGCGGGGTTTCTGAACAGGTTGATGTGCGGGTTCTGGCAGCAACAAATCGCAATCTGGATGAATCGATGCAATCAGGAGAGTTTCGTGAGGATCTCTATTATCGTCTGGCGGTTGTCCCAATTGAAATTCCACCGCTGCGAAAGAGGCGGGAAGATATCCCCCTGCTGCTCGATTTCTTTTTGCGTAGACGGCATGCCGGAAAGGAAGTAGGGTTCTCCCCTCAGGTTATTGAGTACTTGCAGAAGTATCATTGGCCAGGCAATGTTCGAGAATTAGAAAATGTAGTAGAGCAGATGCTGATCTTGCGTAGCTCAGATATTATGGAGCTTGCAGATCTTCCCGAACGAATGGGTCGGCCGACAACTTCCTCGAATCAGGTGCTGAATCTCCCTGAGGAGGGTTACTCTCTGGAAGCTCTGGAACAGGAGGCTGTTGAGGAAGCACTCAGGCGATGTAATGGTAATAAAAGCAAAGCTGCGGCTTTTTTGCGAATTCCCCGACACACATTGCTGTATCGTCTGGAAAAGTATAATATCCACACTTCGTAGAATCTTCTCAATGTAGAAATCTACCGTTTGTCTGGTTTAATACCTGAATCAGTGAATAATTAATAAAGGAAATATAAATGGGTCGTTTTAAAATAAATATCTTTTGGATTGTCATATTAATTACACTCTTGTTGTCAGCCGGATGCGATAATTCAACCCCAGAACAACCTCTTAAAACAGTGAGTTCTGAGTCAAAGGTGGCACCGGATTTTACTCTGATGAATATGCAGGGGGAGCCGGTTAGTCTTTCCCAGTATCGTGGCAAAGTCGTTATTTTGAACCTCTGGGCAACCTGGTGTCCACCCTGCAGGGAAGAAATGCCTTCGATGGAAGGTCTTTATCAGAAGTATAAAGATCAGGGGTTGGTTATATTGGCAGTCAGTGCTGATGAAAATGGAAAAAAGGCAGTCAGTCAGTTCTTACAAAGAACGCCGTATAGCTTTCCGATTCTTCTCGATAGTGACAGTGTGGTGCAGAATGCTTATGGGGTTTTTCGTTTTCCTGAAAGCTTTATTATTGATCGCAATGGAATTGTGATTAAAAAAATTATCGGTGGCCATAACTGGATGTCCGGCTCGACATTTGAGATGATTAATTTTTTACTTAACGGTTAAGGAGTTTTAGAAAGTATTATGGAAATTGGTACCGATATCACTATCTGGATTGCATTTTCAGCCGGGCTGCTCTCTTATTTTTCCCCCTGTGTCCTGCCTTTGATCCCATCCTATTTAACTTATATCTCCGGCCTCTCTTTTGCCGAGTTGAAACAGGAAAATGCCAGTGCTCAGGTCCGTTTGACCGTTATGCTTCATTCCCTGTTCTTTATTGCCGGATTTTCTGCAGTATTTATTACTCTGGGAGGTCTGGCCGGGTTAGCTTCTTCCTCATTTCAAACCTACCTGCATGACGGCTTAGGGATTCTCCAGAAAGTTGGCGGGGTGATGATTTTTCTGTTTGGTATCCATCTGAGCGGATTATTTCATTTCGGTGTTTTGCTCGGCGAAAAAAGGATTCAATTGCGGAATAAACCAACCGGGTTTATTGGAACTTTTCTGGTCGGGATTGCCTTTGCTGCCGGGTGGACTCCCTGCATCGGGCCAATTCTTGGAGCCATTTTAGCTATAGCTGCAGGTAGTTCTGGAGGTGTTGGTAAAGGGATTTTGCTTTTAACCAGCTATTCTGCAGGTCTTGGTGTTCCATTTTTTATTTCCGGTCTATTGTTTCATTCTTTCCTCGGATTTTTCGACCGGTTCAAAAAGCATATCCGTATTGTCGAAATTGTGACCGGGGTATTATTGATGGTTGCTGGAACTTTGTTGTTTTTCAATATGTTCAGTCGAATTGCCGGATACCTTTACCAAATATTTCCTCCGACGTTGGGATGATTTTTCCATAGGATACATTTTTCTTGATCTTCGCCACCAATTCCTCTAGCTTTCTGATTGTCATTTTCAATTTCTTCTAACAGCCTGTCGGACTATCATGAACAGGCTGCTAAGGGTGTATCTGATGGATCAGGTGACGATATTTAATGACTATGTTCGTCGTAAGGGGCTGAAAAATACCAGTCAGAGATTGACGATACTAGAGGCATTTCTTGGCTCAAAATTACATTTTTCTACCGAAGATCTCTATTTTCGTTTACGCAAAGATCATCCGAAAATTGGTTATGCAACGGTTCATCGAACCCTGAAGCTGTTTGCCGAATGTGGAATTGCCAGAGAGTTGGATTTTGGTGACGGGCAAGCTCGCTTTGAACCCTTAAATGCCGATCAGCATCATGACCACCTGGTTTGCACAAATTGTGGTTTGATTATCGAGTTTACTGAACCACAAATAGAAAAATTACAGGAGCAGGTTGCTGCTCAGTACAATTTTAAAATTGAGCGACACCGCCATGAACTCTATGGTCTTTGTTCTAAATGTACCAAACTAAGTTGATGATTTTACGGGTTTAACTTTTCAGTAAAACTATCCAGGTTGATTATTCTTATTATTGTCAGAAGGTTTACGGTTTTATGTCTGCTCAGCAAAAATCCCCACCTAAAGTTATTCTGGTTGGCAATCCGAATGTTGGTAAGAGTGTCGTCTTTAATGCCCTCACCGGAGCCTATACCACGGTCTCCAATTATCCGGGAACTTCGGTTGAGGTTTCCCGTGGCTACTGTCATATTTCTGAGCAACGTTATGAAATTTTAGATACTCCCGGTATGTATTCAATGATGCCAATTACCGAGGAGGAGCGGGTTGCCCGGCGGATCCTTTTAACTGAAGATCCCCATGCAGTTGTCCATGTCATTGATGCCCGGAATATAGACCGGATGTTGCCGATGACGCTGCAATTGATTGAGGCCGGATTGCCAGTGATTCTGGTTGTCAATATTCTTGACGAAGCGAAACGGTTAGGGATGCAGATTGATCTGGATTTGTTACAGAAAAATCTCGGTATTCCGGTGATTGGCGCGGTGATGAAGCGGAAAACCGGGCTTGATGAATTACGTCAGGCTATTTCTGATTACGCTATGGTGCCGTATCACCCCTTTGCTTATGCCCATGATCTGGAACAGGATATCTTGCAGATAAATCAGTTAATCCATGGGGAGTACCGTCTTAGCCGTCGTGCAACCAGTATTTTGTTGATGCAGAAGGATCATGATATCCAGGAGTTGGTTGCCGAGAAAGAAGCTGGAAATGGCTATGAACACCTGAGCGAAGTCATTCGTGAGATCTCTTTTCGCCGTCGTGCCGATTTGCATTTACAGATCAGCTTGGAACGGCGAAAAATTTGTAAACAGATGCTTAAAGATGTTGTGTCACAAACAATTAATGAAACAGAATCCTTCTCTGAAAAACTCTCCCGCTGGATGATGAACCCTTTTACCGGTGCCCCAATTTTAATTTTCGTCGTTTATGTCGGTCTCTACCTGTTTGTCGGTAAATTTGGTGCCGGTACCTTGGTTGATTTTCTTGAAGGAAATTTGTTTGAAACATATATCAATCCCCCGGTGGTTCATTACGCTGAAAAATATTTGACTGCATCGTGGTTATTTGAACTGGTCGCTGGTGAATATGGGCTTTGGACTTTGGGGATTCGTTACGCGGTGGCCTTGGTCCTGCCGATTGTCGGAACGTTTTTTCTGGTATTTTCCCTTCTAGAGGATACCGGTTATTTTCCGCGACTGGCAATGCTGGTTGATCGACTGTTTAAAAGAATTGGCTTATCAGGCCGAGCAGTTATTCCAATTGTTCTTGGATTCGGCTGTGACACAATGGCGACACTGGTGACCCGGACGCTCGAAACCAAGCGCGAACGGATCATTGCGACAATGTTACTGGCATTAGCTATCCCCTGTAGTGCACAGCTGGGAGTTATCCTGGGATTATTATCAGCGGAACCAAGTGCTTTAGCCGTTTGGACGGTTTTTTTGATGTTGATCTTTCTCCTGATTGGATTTTTGGCGGCGCAGGTGTTGCCGGGAGAAAACCCGGTTTTTTATATGGAAATTCCCCCCTTAAGATTTCCCCAACTGCGTAATGTCGTGGTGAAAACCCTGACCCGGATGCAGAGCTATTTTGTCGAAATACTGCCGCTGTTTTTAGTCGCATCGGTGGTCCTCTGGGCGGGTAAAATGACCGGAACACTGGAAACGGTTATTGATGCTTTCAGCCCGGTTGTTGCTGCAATCGGGCTACCTGTCGAAGTAACTACTGCATTTGTATTTGGTTTTTTTCGGCGTGATTTCGGTGCTGCGGGCCTCTATGATTTACAGTCTTCAGGAATTCTAAATGCGACCCAATTGACTGTCGCAGCGGTCACTTTGACTCTGTTTGTCCCCTGTGTCGCTCAGTTTCTGGTGATGATCAAAGAGCGCGGCATCAAAGTTGCGCTGACAATTTTTGTTTTTGTTACGACCCTGGCTTTTTCTTCCGGCTGGTTTCTCAACAAGTTTCTCCTGGCTACTGGTTGGCTGGCGTGAACTGTGGATTTTGTCACAAGGAAATAGCTGAAACAGTTGGTGCTCCCGCTGGCGGAAAGAGCTGTGGTGCCTGCTTCGGGGGGTGTCACAAGATTCATTGTCCTTATTGTGGTTATGCAAACCCGGCGCCGAGTAAGTTATTGAGTCGTTTTTTAAAAAAGAGTAAAGGATAGATTTATGCTGGAGAGACTGTCTGAAGAAGCAGAAGAAATTTTGGAATCCCTTTGGGTGATGACTGTTGAAGGAGACAACGTCGGTTGCCTGTTGACATCATTGAAGGTTGAAACTAACTCTGCTGAGCTTTTAGAATTAGTCCAGAGAGCTTTTGTTGAAGTGCGTGGTGACCGGGTTTACCTGCGTAAAGAGGGTCGTCCAGAAGCACAGATGACGGTTCGTAGACACCGTTTAGCCGAGCGGCTTACGATGGATATCCTTGGAATTGCCGGGGCTGAGGGGAACGATCAAGCCTGTCAATTTGAACATTTGTTGCGTCAGGGAGTCGATACCAAACTCTGTACTTTGTTGAATCATCCCACGACCTGCCCACATGGCAATCCGATTCCACCGGGGGAGTGTTGTATCGAGGCACGGAAGCAGGGTGAACCGGGAATTGTTGCACTTACTGAACTGAAATCAGGTGAGATAGGAGAGATTGCCTATTTGGCTGCAAGTGACGACAAAAAGATGCAGAAGTTGATGAGTATGGGGGTTCTACCCGGGAGCCAAGTGACTCTGATGCAAAAGTTCCCCAGCTATATTTTCAAGGTTGGAAACTCACAATTTGCTGTCGATGATATGTTGGCAAGAGAGATTCACATCCGTCGATAAGTGAAATGAAGGTCAAATCTAATAACCTATGTGAACTCATTGCTATGGTTATTTTTAAATTTTCACTAAGGGCGGATGGCAGCAGCAGTTTTTAGCTGATCAATTCCTTGCTGTTCAGATGTTAGCCATGTTATTTTTCTTAGCTGCACTTTTATGAATGTAATATTGCATTTTTGGAATTTTTAAATGTCAAAAAGAACGGAAGTTAACAAAAAGCCACCTCTGGAGCATCTGGCTATTATCATGGATGGAAATGGTCGTTGGGCTAAGCAGCGAGCGTTACCACGAATTGCCGGGCATAAACGTGGCGTTGAGACGGTGACTCAGATTGTCGATGAATGTGTTCGTCATGGGATCCGTTTCCTCAGTCTGTTTGCCTTCAGTTCTGAGAATTGGGGTCGTCCACGTCCTGAAATTGATGCGCTGATGGGTCTGTTATTGCAATTTCTTGCATCACAACGGCAGAAAATGCTGGGCGAAGGGGTCAGATTGAAGGTGATTGGTGATTCCTCCCGCTTGTCGCAATCCATTCAGGA
>JAUVCS010000009.1 GCA_030590745.1 Desulfuromusa sp. | reverse complement strand
TGGATCAATAGCCACAATCTCCTCCATATAACGATTGATACGGACATCAATCAAGGAGAACAGATCACATTCAACCGGGTAGAGGGTATTATCCAGATCAAAAAGAACCGCTTTCATTTTGAGATTCCTCCAGCAGCCTGTCGGACTATCAATGATCTGGCTGCAAATTCGTCTGTTTGGCCCATATTTCAGCTCCTTTTCGACCAATAGCTACGGCTATTACTCTCAAATGAGCCAAAATCTGATCTCAAACAACCAAATTTTCGCTTCAGCCCAGATAGTCCACAGGCTGCTAGTTTGGTTCAAAATCACCATGAAACACCTCCGCCGCAGGACCAGTCATCATCACCTCGCCCGATTCCAACCATTCCAGTTCCAGATCTCCACCACGGAGATGGTTTACAATTTTTCGCTCCGTCCGCCCGGTTAACACTCCGGCAACGGTCACTGCTGAAGCACCGGTACCACAGGCAAATGTTTCACCGGAACCTCTCTCCCAGGTTCGTTGAATGACCTCTGCAGGATTGACAATCTGCACAAATTCAACATTAACACGATCAGAAAACCAGGGATGATTTTCAATCTGCGGACCAATTTCAGTTACGGGGAATTGTTCAACATCGGCAATAAAAACAACCGCATGGGGATTTCCCATCGAGACACAGGTTATCTCAAGCTGTCGGTTATCAATCTCTATCGGGATCGCCACCGCCGTTTCAGTCCCCGGACCAGACATGGGGATTTGCCCCCGGGTCAACCGTGGCACCCCCATATTGACCTGAACCCGGGTTACCAAACCGGAAGAACCAACAAACATCACTAAAGACAAAATACCGGCACCCGTCTCCACGGTCATTTCCAGACGATCAACCAGACCATGATCGTAGGCATATTTAGCCACACAGCGAATCCCGTTACCACACATCGCCCCTTCGCTGCCATCAACATTAAACATCCTCATCCGAACATCGGCAACCACTGACGGCAGGATCAAAATCAATCCATCCGCACCGATACCAAAGCGGCGCTGGCTGACCTGTTGAGCTAATCTAACCGGATCATCTATTTTTTCAGCAAAACCATTGATATAGACATAGTCATTTCCTGCCCCATGCATTTTAGTAAACTTCATCCTTCACTCCTGAGAGACAATTGTCATATACTTTTTCGAGAATAAACCTGCAACCCCAATATACTACGCTAGGGAAAGCCATGCTACAGATCATTCAAATCGATGCCAGTGAGATGGATAACTTCTCTTACCTGATTTATTGTCCGGAAACTCTCTGTGCGGCAGCTGTTGACCCATCAATGCGACCAGAATTGTTACTGAGGAAAGCGACGGCCCTTGGTGTAACTTTGAAATTACTCCTTAATACCCATGGTCATCAGGATCACATTGCGGGGAATGACATCATTCTTAAACAGACCAATGCCAAGCTGGCGGCACATTTGGCAGATATGCCAAATCCAGACATTTTACTGACAGAAGGGACGAAACTTGGATTGGGAAATGGGATAATTGAAGTGATGCACACCCCGGGGCACACTCCAGGGTCGGTTGTTTTTAAAACCGGAAAACATATCATCACTGGTGATACCCTGTTTGTCAGCCGCTGTGGACGAGCCGATTTACCCGGCAGTGATGTTTCTGATCTCTATAAAAGCCTGCAGCGGCTGAAAAAGCTACCGGGAGACACCCGAATCTATCCCGGCCACAATTATGGACCAATAGTCACCTCAACAATCAGCTGGGAACTGAAAAATAATGAGTACCTTAAATGTCAAAATCTTCAGGTTTTCACCCAACTACGCATGGAAATCTGACCGCGGCAGAGGGTTTAATCTTCTCCGGAGAGATCCCGTAAATTGACCACCCGCGTCCCCGCCAACCGGTCATTCCAGCCGCGCCGTTCAGAGTTGGACAGAACCATTAAATAACCCAGCCCAACCGGCAACAATTGGAATAAGCCGCCGACACTGCGCAAAAAAGCCTGGGCAAAAGCCAGCGGTTCCCCTTCAGTTGTCTCAACCCGCAACCCCATCAACATTTTCCCCGGGGTTTGTCCGACTAAAAAGTGAAACAGAGTGAAATAACCAAAAGCAAGAAAGAACAGGACCAGAAAATAAGGAACCGAAAGGTTAATCAAGGTCTCCAGAGATGGAAGAAATCCAGCCCCCCCGGTTGCCAGAGCCGCTTCTGCAGCGAGCACGAAACTTATTCCGACAAATGTCAACAAAATCAAATCGCAGATAAAAGCATTAATACAGGACAATAATGGCGGGGGGGAGGCCACGACACCAGTAACAACATCGTCAGAAAGATCATCCGGAACAACTTGACTGGCAACACTGGCAGCGGTCACAGGGGAAGGTGCCGTCACTTCGGCAACCGAGTCATTTGTGGCAAAAGCCGGAGTTGGAGGTTCAACCGGAGTTGGAGGTTCAACCGGAGTTGAAAGCTCGACCGGAGTTGGAGGAGACACGGAGGTCTCTTCCAGCTCAGGAACATAACCTTCAGGCAATTCCTCTGGAGTCAGCCTATCCGCCCCCAAAGACAAGTCAACAGGTGTTTCAGCGGCAACCAAAGAAGAGTGCTGCTCTTTTAAAATATTCAGACTATCTTCCGGAGCCCCCGCAAACAGCGAAGACTCCGGTAAGTCAAAAGGGCGTTGGGGGTCCTCCTCAGACCCTGAACCTTCAGGCTCACCTGCTGGACTTTCTGGTTCTTCATCAGCAAAAGAAAAACTATCGTCAGCTGTAGAAACGCTTTCTTCATCCTCCAGATCAAAACCAAAATCATCTTCCAGATCGGCTTCATCCTCTGGCAGATCATCAGAGCTGACATCTTCCTCGACTGTTGCCTCTTTTGGTCCCTCTATTGTTTCTTCAACATCCTCATCTTCAGGAGCCTCTTCAAACAACTCATCAAAAGAGAGATCATCATCATCGCCACTGTCGCCCATAAAATCAAAACCGAAGTCATCCCCATCAGTTCCAGCGGGGGCTGTTCCACTATCAGAAGCACTCACAGCAGTTGCTGTGGCCGCTGCTACAGTTGCTCCAGTAGCTACTGACACGGCAACATCCGCAGCAGTATCGTCAAATTCTTCTTCGACTACACTACCCGAGGCCACCTGACCAGGGAACAAAACACTCCTGATTCCAAAGCTCTGCTTAAATTCAACCAAATCTTTGCCACATTTTTTGCAGCTATCAAGATGGTCAAAACTATTGTAGCCGCACTTGGGACATCTCATGATTCTTCCTTTCTTTTATACATGATTATTCAACCATGCTGAGCTGAAGCCAAATCTCCGTAAAGATATTGCAAAATCGTTATTATCGCAAGTCCTGCTGTCTCGGTACGTAAAATTCTGGGGCCAAGACGCACAGCCTGAAATCCTTGAGCTATGGCTTGCTCCGCCTCCTGTTGACTGACCCCCCCCTCAGGACCAACCAACACAGCAACCTGCCGCGGTGATTGTTGAGATAAAACATCCTGCAGAGGCATTGTACTCTCTTCCCATAGTAGCAATTTTAAATCAGCTTTAACTGACGACAAAACATCGGGCAGTGAAGTATCTACCTTTAATTGCGGTAAGTGATACTGCCTGCTCTGTCTGGCGGCTTCCTGAATAATCTTTTGCCACCGCTCCAACCGCTTCTGTCTTCGATCAGACTTTAACAGTCCAACACTCCGCTCCATCGCAGTCAGATAAAACTGGTTGACACCAAGCTCGGTTCCCTTTTGCAGAATCAACTCCAGCTTATCGCCCTTTGGCAGTCCCTGAATTAATGTCAGAGGACAAGCCGGCAGTGGATAATTGACGACATCCACAAGTTCAACCTCTGAATTTTCTTTCAGAATCGATGTAGCAAGCTGGCCGAGACCATTAAATAGTTGAATTTTTTCTCCCGACTGTAAGCGTAAAACAGTCTGCAGGTGTCTTTTTAACTCCTTCGGTAAACGAATAATCGTTCCACTACATAATTTTGGTTCTGGCAAATAGAAACAACGCATTAAATTTACCGCCGCAATAATAAACAGACCCACTCATCCCGATAACGACTGGGAAAAGACTCCAGAGATAAATCAGAAAAACCATCACGAACCAGCATCTCTTTCTCCTTTAAAATTCCAGACAACACCAGCCATCCGCCCTGAGACAAATGCTCAAAGAAAGCGTGTCTAAGTCGAATATTTTCTTCTGCCAGGATATTCGCAACGATCAACTCAAACTGCCCGGGAAGTTCCTCTAAAGGATGCTCACTGATTTCTACCCGCCCGGCATAGTGATTTTTTTTAATATTTTCACCAGCAACGCGACAGGCAACTGGGTCAATATCATTTGCGACAATGTTCCGGCAGCCAAGTGCTGCTGCTCCCAATGCCAAAATTCCTGATCCCGTTCCAACATCAAGCATATTCAATGGGGGGTCAGGATAATCCAGCAGCTCGGCAATCACCTCCAAACAGAGTTGTGTGGTCTCATGAGTTCCAGTCCCGAAGGCCATGCCTGGATCAATTTCGATAACAACCTCATCCGCCTGCGGAGTGTAAGCTTCCCAGCTTGGTCGGACAACCAGACGATCACCAACATGAAAAGTTGAAAAATTCTGTTTCCAATCTTCAGACCAATCCGCCATATCAACTACTGGCCCTGCCTGAATACTGAAAGTTTGATTTTCAAGGATCGGGATTTCGCGAAAAACAACTTCTAACTCTGCAATCAACGCCTGAGGTTCGTGTAAAGCGTCAAAGTAGGTTTTTAAAACATAGTCTGCTAAAGGATTTAAATCATCCTCAGGAACGACAAAAGTATCAAGTTTACGTTCCTCAATAATTGTTCCAGAACAACCATGTTCAGCTAAAATAGCGCTGACAAGATCAACAAATTCACCCTTAATCTTGACTTCGATGGCAATCCACTCATCTTTCATGCTTATTAATTAACAGATTCTATCACTTTTGACAACAAAGAATCTAGAAAATCCTTATTCATTGGCAGGATAATGTTTATTAAGGGGTGGAGTGACGAAGCTATCAGTCCGAAATATCGCGGAAATCAGACAAAAAGCAATTATCCATAAAAAATAATTAAAGGAAAATTATTATTACCCTTGCACACTCGAACTGTCTCTGTTAAAGTTGCTTAAATTCTCATGAGCTATCGCTACTAAAAGTGCACTCAGTGTGTTTTTTTCATTCAGAACTAATAGCTTATGTATGTTTAATTCGAGATCGATGGGCTTAACAATTCTTTTCCCATTAAGAGTGTCAGGAAATACACCTCTGCGATAAAAGAACAAAGGAGACTAACAATGCGCATCTTGGTTGTTGAAGACGAAAAAAAGGTCGCAAGCTTTATTAAACGAGGCTTGGAAGAAGAGGAGTTTATTGTTGATGTCGCCTACGATGGGGAAGATGGTGTGCAGATGGCAGAAAACGTAACTTACGACCTGATCCTCATGGATGTGATGTTACCAAAAAAAGATGGATTAAGTGCAATCAAAGAACTCCGTGAAAATAATGTTGCAACACCAATCTTGTGCCTGACCGCAAAAGATACTGTTGAAGATATTGTTTCCGGTCTTGATATTGGTAGCGATGACTATCTGACCAAACCATTTGCATTTGCTGAATTGATTGCCCGGGTAAGAGCACTGATCCGCCGTGGCTCTCAAGACCGCGGGGCAGAACTCTATTTTGCCGACTTGCGTCTGGATCCAGTGGGACACAAAGTCTGGCGTGATAATCAGGAAATTGACCTGACATCAAAAGAATATGCATTACTGGAATACTTTATGCGCAGTCCAAATCAAGTCCTTACCAGAACTATGATTGCTGAACATGTTTGGGATTATACTTTTGACTCATTCACCAATATTATTGATGTCTACGTCAATTATCTACGTAAGAAAATCGATCGTAACTTCGATAAAAAACTGATTCACACTGTTCGGGGTGTCGGATACGTATTGAAGGAGTCCGATTAATTGCAACGTCGTCCCCAGCTGAAAAAACGCCTCCCCCACTGGAACCTGTATTGTCTCGAATTGGTTCTGTGTAGGGGAGGCAATTTTTTTCACCAACCAACCGATCATGGATCCACATGTTGATTATCTTTTTATTGGGACTTTTCATCCTTGCCGCTTGGGTGATTTTACAACGCAAGGCGAGAAACAAAAATCTTGGGGAAATCCAACGCTTAACTCAATTAATGGATCAGACCAACTCTGAACTTTCACCGCCAATATTCGAAGTGATAGAGAGCACTGAGCTTGAGATTAAAAAACTGGCTCACAGCTATAACAGTTTGATGGCTCGCCGCGCCGACAACCTCTGCCGCGCCCGACAATTTTCAGCTGATGTCACCCACGAGTTGCGGACCCCCCTGACCATTCTCCGTGGAGAAACTGAACTTGCACTAAGGAATGACAGAGATCAAAAAGAACTGATAAACGTTCTGGAATCAAATCTTGAAGAGATCAGTCGCATGAGCTATCTGATTGAAGATCTTTTGCTCCTGTCTAAAAGTGATATGGGTGAAATTCCGTTAAAGATGGAACCTCTCTCCCTGGTGGAATTTATCATTGAACTTCACCATCAGGCACAGTTACTGGCGACGGCTAAGAATATAAAAGTTGATTTGCTTTGCCCTGATGAACAGATTATCCTGAATGCTGATAGTTTTCGACTACGACAGGTTTTTCTCAATTTATTGACAAATGCCATAAAATACACGCCGGAAGGGGGCTCCGTTACTGTCGAACTGATTTTAAATGACAATAACGTTGCTATTACCATCAGCGATACCGGTATCGGCATTGACAGTGAGCATCTGGATATTATCTTTGACCGTTTCTATCGGGTCGATAAAACCAGAAATAGAAATGATGGTGGTTCGGGACTGGGCTTGGCTATTGTTAAATGGATCGTCAATGCACATGCAGGGTCGATCACTGTAAGTTCAAGCATCGCTCAAGGAAGTAAATTTACAGTGACTCTCCCCTTACTGCAGGAAAAATGAGATTTGTTTTTTTATCATTTGAAAATCAATTTTAAAAATTTAGCAATTAGGGGTTCACTTTTTTGACAAAATCATGTAAGTTTTAGTTGAGACTTTCTTGAAGGTCTCATGCCCCGAAGACCTACCCCCCCTCCAGGTCTTTGGGGCTTTTTTTATCAAACTCCCCCCTTCAATATAAAAACATCTAGGTGCGCATCTGCACAGTGCAAGATCAAACTGGACGTGTTAGGTTGCTCAAATGCGAATAACCGTTAAACAACAAGTTCTTCTCGCACCGGCAACGATTCTGGTTCTGCTGATTCTGTTGCTTGCCTTTATGCAGTATACCTACTGGGATTTATCTGCCAAGCGTCAGGAAGCTAAAGCCATCGGTACAACTTTTGTAGCCCTGGCAGAAGCAGACATGGCTGCCAGACGGTTGCACCTGCTGCTCCGAAGTATGCAACATACCGGTATGGCTTCACCTGAAGAGATGGCACTGGTATCTGATCTCTACGAACGGCTATTTGACGCAATCGGGCGGTTAAAACCATTCGGTCCCCTCAAAGAATCCGGGCAGATATCCCGTGTATTGACTCTGGCGGAGGAGCTCAACCCTGCAGACAGCCCCCGCCTGGAAAAGACGGCAGAATCTTTTGCCCGCTTCAGAACAGAACTTTCAGCTATTTCCAATATTACCCAGTTCCACCGCAACAGATTACGCCTGGCCCACGAGCAGGATATCCATCAACTGGTTGAACGAACCGCACTTGTCTCTATGTCGGTTCTGATTCTGGCCATCGTGCTTGGCCTGTTGATTGCCGGCTATTTCAGTCGCCGGATCCTTAACCGGATTCAGTCCCTTTCTCGCAATGCTGTCCGTATCGCCGATGGCAAACTGGAATTACCTCCGGCACCAGATCATATCCGTGATGAACTGGATACTCTGGCAGTCTCAATCAACCGTATGACTAAACGGTTGATTCAGGTGGTTGGGACAGAAAAGCTGCTTGAGGGTGCCGAAGAAGAGCGACGCAGAATTGCCATGGATCTGCATGATCAATCACTCTCTGATCTTTCTACCATTTTACGGGGATTACAGAGCTTATCGGCAGAGACTGTGGATAAGACAGTGCTGGCAAAAACTGAGAAGTTGGAGGAAGAGCTGGAGCGGGCCATTGCCAACCTGCGTGATATCATGAATAACCTGCATCCGCAAACCCTCGACATTCTCGGTCTTGGCGCGGCCATAGAAGCCCACCTGGAACAATATTTCTATGCCGACAATCTGCCCGAATATCACCTCTATATCGATCCACAGGTGGGCCATCTAAACCTTGATCGGGTCAAACAATTGGCACTCTATCGAATTGCGATTGAGGCGATTCAAAATGTTATCAAACATGCCACTGCAAGTCGCTACGAAGTCAATCTGGAGCTGCGCGAGGAAGTACTTATTCTCTCAGTAGAAGACAATGGAAAAGGGATCTCCGATCTGGACAACCGTGACAGCGGGCGCGGATTAAATAATATTCGTGAACGGGCCAAGGCTATCACTGCGAAAGTCAGCTGGAAACCATCACGGTTCTCCACTGGCACCCGCTTTGAGCTGACCCTGCATATTTGACCTCCATCTGGAACGTCGGGAGAGAACAGTTTAAATTTCTACATTTAAAATCACTGAATGAAATTGAGGAGATGACATGCAGCCCCTGGATATTCTTATCGCCGAAGACAATCCAAAAGATTTTGAGTTTCTCAAACAATTACTTAATGAGTGGGAAGAACCGGTCAATGTTACTCGAGCTCCCAATGGTAGCAGCGCCCTGGAGATAGGTTTATCACGCAGTAATCCTCTGGTTATCAGCGATATTCAAATGCCCGAAATGAACGGGATTGATTTTGCCCAAAAACTCTGGGAACAACAACCACAAGCACGAATCGTTTTCTGGAGCCAATTTAAAGACGAAATGTATGTCCGGGCTCTGGTTAAAATTGTCCCTCCCGAGACCGTCTATGGCTATATTCTAAAGTCGAGTCCCAGAGAACGAATTGCCTCTGCAATTCGTACTGTCCTCTTGGATGAGCAGTGCTGGATCGCCCCGGAAGTGAGAAAAGTGCAGGGACGTGCAGGTCACAGTTTGACAGCCCTGTCGGATATTGAATATGAAGCGCTCCTTGATATTTCACTGGGGTTAACCGACAACTTAATTGCCCAACGTCGCTACCTGTCACGCCGGGGGATACAAAGTCGGCTCAATTCCCTCTACAACAAGCTTGCTATCGATCAGGAACAGTTTCAAAGTGAAAAATTTGGCGAATCATTCAATCTGCGTAATCGTGCCGTTGCGGTATCTATTGCCCGGGGACTGATTAATGCTTTTGAAATGGAGAGCGAAGAGAAAGAATTTCAAAGTTGGTTTAAACGTTTTCGACGTACCCACAAAGCTAAGGAGTAAGCAACTGGTCCGACCGCCACGGTTAGTTTTTGTTTTCAGATTTACTTTAACTTTGAAAGAGTTTCAAGTCCCTTTTTCAGGAAATTCTACCCCCCTCTTCTTGTCTTAAATCTATTGCCATGGTAAAAGGTCTTACCACAGACAATGGAGAACTTATATGACCACAGTGTTTAAACCAATCCGTCCCAAAAAACTCTCTGAAGAGATTGTTAACCAGATCAAAGAGCTGATTTCTCGAGGCGACCTTGGCCCCGGCCAGCGAATTCCATCAGAACGTGAGTTGGCAACTTTCTTAGGGGTGAGTCGCCCTTCAGTCAGAGAGGCCATTATGGTTCTTGAGGCAATGGGGTTTCTTGAATCACGGCAGGGTGGCGGCACTTTTGTCCGCTCACTGGCAGATGTCACCATGGCTGACCCACTGGCAAATATGGTTGAACGGCGTGACCCACGGATGCTGCATGCTCTGGCAGAAGTCCGTTTGGGACTGGAAACCTGGTCTGCGTATTTAGCTGCCAAGCGTGCTCAAAAACCAGAGCTTGATCGGCTGCGAGAACTTTATAAAATCATGGAAGAGCAGGCTCAAAAAGGTGGCTGGGATCCAGAGATCGATTTTCAGTTCCATTTAGCAATCACCGCCGCGAGCCACAATACTCTCCAGGTACACATTCTTAACACTGTTCAAAAGTTGTTTCAGACCACTATCATGGTTGCATTGGGCGAGTTCTACAGCAAAGAAGGTTACATCGAACTGCTCCTCAATCATCATCGTGAAATACTGGAGGCCATCGAAGCCGGCGACCCGGAACGGGCTCGTGACTGGATGCAAAAACATCTGACTCTGGTTGAAGAAAAACTGGCAATCTTCCTCCAAAAAGAACAATCAGAAACTGCCTGATTTTCCCCGTATTTATTTTAATAAGGCTGCTTAATTGGCAGCCTTTTTTGTTTACATGCTTGATTTTCCCAAATAACAAAGGCTATCTATACAAATGAAACAACTCTATCAGGCAACTTTGGATAAATGGGGAGAAGATGCCCAATACGACCAAATGGTTGAAGAATGTGCCGAACTGATTACAGCACTGAAGCATTTCAGGCGGGGTAAAGTTGACCAGCAAGCCGTTATCGATGAGCTCGCGGATGTCACCTTGATGCTGGGACAGTTGACTTGGATGTTTGGGACTGAAGCGGTTGAAGAATCGGTGCAAAAGAAACTTGAAAAACTCAACAAGCTGCTTGAATCATCTGCTTAACCGAGGGAGGAAATAACCATGGCAATTAATCAGGGGCAAGCCGCTCCAGACTTTACTCTGACTGGAAGTGACAACAGAGAACATACATTACAGGACTATGCCGATAAAAAGCTGATCATCTATTTTTACCCTAAAGATAACACCTCTGGCTGCACCAAAGAGTCATGTGCTTTCGGTGAGATGTTCGGTGAGCTACAGGCGATGGATATCAACCTGCTCGGGGTCAGCAAAGACAGTCTGGCGTCACACGACAAATTCATCAGCAAATTCAACCTGCCATTCACCCTCCTCTCCGATCCGGACAAGATTATGTTGCAGGACTACGATGCCTGGGGAGAAAAGAAAAACTATGGAAAAGTGACCATGGGTTGTATCCGTTCAACAGTTCTGATTGACACCGATGGCACGGTACTGAAACACTGGCCAAAAGTAAGAAAAGCAGCAGATCACCCCCAGCAGGTTCTTGAATATTTGAAGGAACTTTGAGCATGGATCAAGCACAGCAAATAGAAAAATTTCTCAAGTTTTTGCAACCACAGATTAGCCGGGAAACGCATGTCGGCCCCTGGTTAGAAATTGACCAACAGCGGATTAATAAATTTGCTGAGGTGACGGGGGATCAACAATGGATCCATATTGATCCCGAACGGGCAAAAAAAGAGTCTCCCTACGGGGCAACGGTTGCCCACGGCTATCTGACTCTATCGCTCCTCCCCTGTCTGACCGAAAGCAATCATCCCGATTTTTTCCAGAAAAACTACCCGGGAATGCAATACCGGGTCAATTATGGTCTGAACCGGGTACGCTTTCCGGCTCCGGTCAAGGTTGGGGTAAAGATTCGGGCCAGGACAACCATTCAATCGGCCGAAAAGGTCAAAAATGGAGTACAGATCTGCTATCTGATTACAATTGATATTGATGGGGAAGAAAAACCCGCCTGCAGTGCAGAATTCCTGGCGAGGCTTTATCCTTAAAGGGATGTTTGTTCCAGCATTCCGGGGACACGTATCAAGTACATATCCCCGGAATACTCAGGTTTTCTCTCTAGTGCTCTGGATATCTTAAACTATCGCAATATTGCGCTGGAATTTTGAGGGCCAACAAGGCGTGATTTTCGCTGCATAGCCAGAGCTATACAGCGGAAGTCACAACGCAGTTGACGCTCAAAAGAACAAGCAAGATGCGAAGGTTTAGGGTGTACAGAGTACTAGACTCTCCAGCTCAGCGCCTCTTCGTTAAAAACTACCTCTTTGCCAACGCATAGATCGCCGCATACACGGCATGGGGATCAATACTATTGGCCGCTGCAATCTCCTTCATGGCTTGGCCAGGTTCAGCAGTAATATTCCGTTCTGCAAGTCCCTGAACAATGATATCCGGGTTTAATTGATACATCTCGCAAATCTGTGCCAGGGTACGACTACCGGTACCACCGGGAGCTTCT
>JAUVCS010000035.1 GCA_030590745.1 Desulfuromusa sp. | reverse complement strand
CACTGATTTTATAAAATAACCCTCACACGGTGGTTGCAATGTTAGATGTCTTCGCAAATATTCGGCTTCTCGATATTCTGGACATCATTGTTGTTGCCTTTATTATCTACCGGATTATCCTCCTCATCAAAGGAACCCGTGCGGTTCAAATGTTACTTGGCCTGGCGGTTATCCTTGTCCTCTATATGGCCTCTCGAGTTGGGGATCTCCATACTCTCAATTGGTTTCTCAGTAACTTTCTCTCTTCAATTATCCTTGTCATTGTGGTTATTTTTCAGAATGATATCAGGCGTGCGTTGATGCATGTCGGGCGTAATCCTTTTCTTGGTGGGATGAGCTCAGATGGGGAGTCTGTCGCGATTGATGAACTGGTCAAAGCGTGTCTCGCCCTGGGGAGTCGTAAGATTGGAGCACTGATTGCTATTGAACGGGAAAATGGTATCAAAGATATCCTTGAATCCGGAACTGCGATTGATGCCCGGGTCTCTTGTGAATTAATTCGCTCCATTTTTATGCCATCCTCCCCCCTCCATGATGGAGCGGTGGTTGTGCAACAGGGACGGTTGTCTTTAGCTGGATGTTTTTTACCTTTGAGTCGGGGACTTGATCTGACTAAAGATATGGGAACCCGGCACCGGGCTGCTGTTGGTCTGACCGAACTGGCTGATGCTGTGGTTATTGTTGTTTCTGAAGAGACGGGTAATATTTCTGTGGCGGTCAATGGTGGGATGACCCGGAATCTTGATGCTGCCAGTTTAAAAAAAGTTCTCGGACGGTTGATGGAACCGCGCAGGGTTAAATATAAGAAGAAAAAATCACAGCAGGGAAAGGGGTAATTCGAATGTTCAAGTTTTTAACTGAAAATTGGACATTAAAAATAATCTCCCTGTCTCTGGCTCTGCTTCTCTGGACGTTTATTATGGGTGAACGGCGTTTGGAAGTTGGATATCCGGTTCCCCTTGAGTTGCAATCTCTGCCTGAAGGACTGATGGTTGCCAATGAGGTACCAAGTCTGATAGATGTTCGGGTGAGTGGGCCGCGGACATTATTAGCAAAGGTCAGCCCCAATGATATCAGCATTATCGTTGACCTCGCCGATCTGAAACCTGGATTGACCACATTTAAGCGTCTGGAAGAAAGACTGAATTTACCCCGCGGTTTGCGGGTGACACGCTTGTCCCCTTCATTTATTGACCTGAAGCTCGAACGGATCAAGCAGAAACTAGTCCCAATTAAAATTATTCTATCTGGCGAACCGTTAGCCGGTTTCAAAATTGGCAAGGTCAGGGTTGTCCCCGATGAAGTTATTGTTGAGGGGGCAGAGTCAGAACTGAAAAGTGTGAGTGAAGTGACAACTGAAGATGTGGATTTAAAAGGGGTGAATGATGGTTTCTCTCTTATTGTCCCCCTGATTCACCGTGGAACCTACACTCATTTTAAAGATGAAAAAACCACTGAAATTCAGGTTGAGATTGAACCGGTCGAAGTTTTGCCTCCGGTTGAAGGGGGCAATATGGAACAAAAGACTCCTGATTCAAAAAAGGAAGGGGATAGCCAGGGATGAAAAAGAAGTTATTTGGTACCGATGGGGTTCGCGGTGTCGCAAATATTGAGCCGATGACGACCGAAATGGCGATGCAGCTCGGGCGGGCAGCGGCTTTTGTTTTTAAAGATGGTGGTGGAACTCGGCGCCATCGGATTGTTATTGGTAAGGATACCCGTTTATCTGGCTATATGATTGAAAATGCACTGGTTGCCGGAATCTGTTCGATGGGTGTTGATGTTCTGATTGTTGGCCCGCTACCAACTCCGGGAATTGCATTCCTCACCTCTTCAATGCGTGCCGATGCCGGTGTGGTGATCAGTGCTTCTCATAACCCCTATCAGGATAATGGGATTAAATTTTTTTCCAAGAGTGGTTATAAACTTCCCGATGAGCTGGAATTGAAAATTGAAGATTTGATACTCAATCATCGGCTGGATGAGTTGCGCCCTATCGCTGATGAGGTTGGAAAAGCCTATCGTATTTCTGATGCTATTGGCCGCTATGTGGTTTTTCTGAAAAATACCTTTCCGAAAGATCTCGATCTTCAGGGCCTCCGCATCGTCCTCGATTGTGCGCATGGTGCCGGCTATAAAGTTGCACCGGCAGTATTGACTGAATTAGGTGCTGAAGTGATCCCGATCGGTGTTGATCCCAACGGGATGAATATCAATGATGGCTGCGGTTCAATGCACCCGGAAGTGATGGCAGAGAAGGTTTGTGAATACCGGGCTGATTTAGGGATAGCCCTCGATGGTGATGCTGACCGGGTTATTTTTGTTGATGAAGAAGGTATTGAGGTTAATGGCGACCACATCATGGCTCTTTGTGGCACCGAGTTGATTAACGCGGGAGAGTTGAAGAAAAAAACCGTGGTGGCAACAGTGATGAGTAACATGGGGCTTGAGATTGCGATGGAAAAAGCGGGAGGCAAGGTGATTCGAACCGCTGTCGGAGATCGCTATGTCGTCGAAGAGATGTTGAAGGGTGGATATAATCTTGGCGGTGAACAATCAGGCCATATGATTTTTCATGATCATAATACTACTGGCGATGGAATTCTCTCGGCTTTACAGGTTCTTGCAATTATTCAGAGAAGTGGCAAACCGTTTTCCGAGCTGGCTCAGGTGATGACGTCTCTGCCCCAGACTCTGGTGAATGTCCGGGTGCGGCAAAAAGCAGAATTGCAAGATATTGCCCCGATCAAAAAGGTTATTGATGCTGTCGAATCCGAACTTGGTGATAGAGGTCGGGTTCTTGTCCGCTATTCCGGTACGGAGCCTTTACTGAGGGTGATGATTGAGGGTGAAGATCAGGATCGGATTGAGGTATTGGCTGATCAGGTTGCCAGTGCGGTTCGGGAGCATCTCGGAGCTTAAACTTTATACCTGATTCAGGTTAATCAAAATAAGGAGTAGATAAATTGGCAAAGCTGAGTGTCAATGTTGATCATATTGCAACCATCCGTCAGGCTCGTGGAGTTTCAGAACCAGATCCTGTTGCCGCGGCAGCGCTGGCCGAATTGGCTGGAGCTGACGGTATCACTATCCATTTGCGCGAGGATCGCCGTCATATTCAGGATCGGGATGTTGAGATATTGCGCCAAACCATCAAAACCCGGATGAATCTGGAAATGGCAATCACTGATGAAATGATCGACATCGCGCTGAAAACCCTTCCTGATTCGGTCACTCTGGTTCCCGAGGGGCGTCATGAATTGACCACTGAGGGGGGGCTGGATGTTGTTTTATTGCAAAATACGCTGAAACAAAAAGTCGCTTTGCTGCAACAGGCAGGGATTATCGTCAGTCTGTTTATCGAACCCAATATAGAACAGATCAAGGCGACCCATAAGGTTGGTGCCGACTATATTGAAATACATACCGGGATGTATTGTGACGTACCAACTATAAGTGGACGACGTGAACAGTTGGGGCGTATTGAGTTGGCAATCAGTGCTGCCCGCCGTATTGGTCTGGGAATCAATGCCGGGCATGGGCTCGATTATCGTAATGTCGAGGCCATTGTTGCCCTTCCGGGAATTGAAGAATTTAATATCGGCCACAGTATTATCTCCCGCGCTGCTCTGGTCGGGATGGAGAGAGCGGTTCGAGAAATGCTGGAATTAGTGAAAGGTTAACCTTGGCAATTATCGGGATAGGAACTGATTTAGCTCGCAGTGAGCGGTTTCGAAAGTTTCTCGATCCGGGCAACAAAGTGTTGGAGCGGATTTTTAGTGACGAGGAGCGGCAATATTCACTGCAAAAACGCGATCCAATACCACATCTGGCGGCCCGTTTTGCTGCCAAAGAAGCTTTTTTAAAAGCCCTTGGGACGGGGTTACGTGATGGCTTGAGCTGGCAGCAGGTTTGTGTGGTGCTTGATCCCCTCGGTTGCCCTTCCCTTGAACTTTCTGGCCGAGCTGCCGAGCTGATGACCGCACTTGGTGCCAGTAAAGCTCATCTCAGTTATTCTCATGAGGGTGAATATGCAGTTGCCACGGTTATTCTGGAGGATTAATGCAACTTTGTACTGCAAGTGAAGTCATGACTCTCGACCGGTATGCAATTGATCAGATCGGTATTCCAGGGGCAGTTTTGATGGAAAATGCCGGGCGATCTTGCAGCCATTGGTTCGCAGATAAGTTTGCTGCTTCTTTTCCTGGCCCGGTAGTGGTTGTGGCAGGTAAGGGGAATAACGGTGGTGATGGCTATGTCATGGCACGGATTCTTTCTGCATCCGGCTGGCAGGTGACAACTCTGATCCTCGGTAAAAAAGAGGAAATTTCCGGTGATGCCCGGATCATGCTGGATATCATCGGTAAACTGGGACTGCCAGTTCGTTATATTGAAGATATTTCCGCATTGAAAGACTCTTTTGCCGAGACGGCGCCGTCCCTTATTGTCGACGCAATTTTTGGGACTGGATTAAAATCGACTGTCCGTGGGTTACAGGCTGCGGCAATTGCTCTTATCAATGAGTCGAACGCTGCGGTGTTTGCTGTCGATATCCCGTCCGGGGTCGATGGATCTTCCGGTCGGGTTTGTGGAGTTGCAGTGGAAGCTGACCTGACGGTTACGTTTGATCATGCTAAAATCGGTCATGGTAGCTATCCCGGGGCAGCTTATGCTGGCGCTCTTGAGGTCGTTGATATTGGCATACCAGCAACCGGACGACAGATATTTTCCAGTCAGATTTTTCTCCTGGATAAAGCCGATGTTCAGGCGCTCCTTCCGGATCGTTCCACGGTTGCTCATAAGGGGACATTTGGCCACCTGTTAGTCCTTGCCGGCTCTCCGGGGAAGACTGGTGCCGCAGCTCTTGCCGGAAATGCGGCAGCACGTAGTGGCTGTGGCCTGGTGACAGTTGCCACAGCTGCGACTGTTCATGATATTATTGAAGTGAAGCTGACCGAAGCAATGAGCTGTGCTCTTGCTGACCAGGGAGGTTTGATCTCATTACAGGCACAAGTGCAGATTGAACAATTATTGGTTGACCGGCAGGCTTTAGCTGTTGGCCCGGGGTTGGGTCAAAGTCATCAGCTTGCGGAGCTGTTAAAATTGCTGCTGACCACGGTCACCGTACCAACGGTTGTCGATGCCGATGGCTTAAATCTGCTGGCAGGGCAATTGGAGTGTTTGTCTGATGGTAAGGGGAAAGAGCTGGTTTTGACACCACACCCCGGCGAGATGGCCCGTCTTACTGGTTTAACGGTTGCTGAAATCGAAGCAAACCGGTTTGAGATTGCACAGAACTTTGCCGCTGAATATGGAGTTGTCCTGCTGCTGAAGGGGGCTCGTACTGTCATTGCCGCACCTGATGGTCGGGTCAATATTAATTCTACCGGCAACGAAGGTCTTGCCAGTGGTGGTAGCGGTGACGTGTTGACTGGTTTGATTGGTGGTTTATTGGCGCAGGGGTTGGATGGTTTTTCTGCTGCCACTCTCGGGGCCTGGCTGCATGGCCGAGCTGCAGAGTTGGTTGCTGACCATCAGGGAACTGCCGGAATGATTGCATCGGATCTGCTCCTCCAGCTCCCGGTTGCCCGGCAGGAACTGCTGCTGGCAGCGGACAATAGTTAAACTCTGGCGTTGCTGTCCATTCCGGCATAGTGTCGCTATGTTCTGCCCCTTGATGGGGATGATGTCTGGTGAAACTCTACCTGGTCATCTTGCAGGTATCTGTAGAAACATCACTGGTGAAAGGAAATGACTCATGTTGACTGCGCGAGATATTATGACAGAAAAAATTGTATCGGTGACCCTCGAAACCAGTTTGACGGATCTGGCTAAAAAGTTTGTTGAAACCCGGTTCGGGAACCTGCCGGTTTTGGATGGAGAGGGGCATCTGCTGGGAATCATCAGTGAAACAGATCTGATTGAACAACATAAGCCGCTCCATATTCCAACGGTTATGACTTTGTTTGATTGGGTTTTTACTCTTGGCAGTGAAAAACGCTTTAAGGAAGAGGTTGACCGGGTGACGGCGGCAACTGTTGGTGAGTTGTATCGTAAAGATCCGGTGACCTGCTCTCCCGATACCACGGTGCGTGAACTGGCGGGGTTGATGAGTCAGCACCGGGTTCATCTGTTGCCTGTCGTTGATGATGGGGAGATGGTTGGTGTTGTGGCACGACTTGATATGATCCGGGCAATGGAGGATTGATTTGAGCTCGTGGTCTGTTGTGAGTGATGGAGAATCACAGACCCTTGAATTGGGATGGCGACTGGGGCGCTTGCTGCAGCAGTCAAATCTGGTTCTATTGCAGGGCGATCTGGGGGCAGGGAAAACAGTTTTTGCGCGTGGGGTTGCTCGTGGCTTGGGTGTTGACCCACAAATTCCAATTACCAGCCCAACCTTTACTCTGATGAACCATTATCATGGGCGGCTTGATCTCTACCATTTTGATCTGTACCGTTTGTCCGATCCCGATGAATTAATTGAACTTGGTTTTGATGATTATGCCTATGGTTCGGGAGTGACCCTGATTGAATGGCCAGAAAAGCTGGATAATCCCGAGACTCCGGGATTATGGATTGATTTGAAGCGTATAGATGATGAGCGTCGTGAAATCGTTTTTATCGAGAAGGGTAAGACTCACCAGGAATTAATTTCAGCCTTGCAGAAAAAATGCCATTCTACACTGGAAAATAATCTGTCGAAAGCAGAAGGGATGTAAGTTGATGGGGAAAATTTTACTGTATGATACAACTTTGAGAGATGGGACTCAGGCTGAAGATATCTCATTTCAAGTTGAAGATAAGGTGCGGATTGCCAAACGGCTGGATGAGTTGGGAATCGATTATATTGAAGGGGGATGGCCCGGTTCAAATCCCAAAGACATCACCTTTTTTCAAGCAATTCAGAAAGAGACTCTTCAGCATAGTAAAATTGCAGCGTTCGGTTCAACGCGCCGGGCTAAAGTGACCCCTGCTGAAGATTCTAACATTCAGATGTTGATTGAGGCTGAGCCAGACGCGGTCACTATTTTTGGCAAAACCTGGGATTTCCATGTCCGCGAGGCATTGAGAATCTCTCTGGATGATAATCTGGAACTGATTAATGATTCTCTGGTTTATTTAAAAGAGCGGGTTGGGGAGGTTATTTACGATGCGGAACATTTCTTTGATGGTTATAAGGCCGATCCAGAATATGCACTAAAAACCTTGCAGGCCGCTGCTGCTGCCAATGTTGACTGTATTGTCCTTTGTGATACCAATGGTGGAACTCTCCCCCATGAGTTTCCTGCGATTATGGCAGCGGTGCAGAAGGCGGTAACAACACCTCTTGGTATTCACGCCCATAATGATAGTGATTGTGCTGTGGCAAATTCGCTGATGGCCGTCAATTGTGGTGCTGTCCACGTCCAGGGGACAATTAACGGATTTGGTGAACGTTGTGGTAATGCAGACCTTTGCTCAATCATCCCATCATTGAGTTTGAAAATGGGTCATGAATGTCTTGGCGATGGAAAACTGGCCACTCTGCGCAATGCCTCCCGTTATGTTTATGAACTGGCAAATTTGACTCCGAATAAACATCAGCCCTATGTCGGTAATTCTGCTTTTGCCCACAAAGGTGGCGTTCATGTCTCAGCAATTCAGCGTCACCCGGAAACCTATGAACATATTCGTCCAGAACTAGTTGGAAATCAGACCCGCGTTTTAGTCTCAGATTTGTCCGGTCGTTCCAATATCCTGGTTAAAGCAGAAGAGTGTGGTATTGAGCTTGACAGTAAAGATCCAGTAACACTGGAGATTCTTGAAGACATCAAAGAGATGGAGAACCAGGGTTTTCAATTTGAAGGTGCAGAAGCCTCTTTTGAGCTGTTGATGCTCAAGGCCATGGGTAAATTGAAGCACTATTTCTCTGTGACTGGATTCAGGGTGATTGATACCTTGCGTGAGAGTGATAAAGAGCCCGTCTCGGAAGCCACTATCCGGGTGAAAGTT
>JAUVCS010000242.1 GCA_030590745.1 Desulfuromusa sp. | reverse complement strand
GTTCTGATTTTAAGCATTATTGTCAGTGTGATTGTGGTCATGCTCGATAGTGTTGCCGCTCTGAATGTTCAATATGGACAATTGTTTTTTATTCTTGAGTGGATTTTTACCATCATGTTTACCGTTGAGTATATTCTCCGTCTCAATTGTATCGGTCGTCCCAGCAAATACGCAAAAAGCTTCTACGGGATTGTTGATCTGCTATCGATTCTTCCCTCTTATATCAGCCTGATTCTGCCCGCAGGAAAATATCTTCTGGTTATCCGTATCTTACGGCTGTTGCGAGTGTTTCGGGTATTGAAACTGGTTCAGTACGTTGGCGAATCAAATTATCTACAGCGTGCCCTCTGGGCCAGCCGGCGCAAAATAGCGGTTTTTTTGCTTTCAGTTTTTCTGCTGATGATTATCTTTGGATCGGTGATGTACATCGTCGAGGGGGCGGAGAATGGCTTTACCAGCATCCCTCGTTCTATCTATTGGGCAGTTGTCACCATGACCACTGTTGGTTATGGTGATATTTCACCGCAGACCAGTCTGGGGCAGGCGATTGCCTCTCTGGTAATGATCCTTGGTTATGGAATTATTGCGATTCCGACCGGGATTGTGACTGCAGAACTGGTGTTCAAACAACATGTATCCACCCAGGTTTGCCCAGAATGCAGCGCTGAAGGGCACGATGTTGATGCAATCCACTGTAAATTTTGTGGTGCCGATCTGAACCCGCATCAGCAGGATTAACGGAGAGACGCTGAGAAGGAGAGTTGGAGAGGAAGATCAAAACCATTCAATAGCCACCACCAGAAGTAGGCGCTTTTAAGCGAGACACCAAGAAAACTTGTTTTAACGGAGAGACGCAGAGAACGCTGAGGTTGGAGAGAAGGGAAAAAACATTTTCTAGTTTTTAAATTCCTAATTTTTGATTTTTACTTCTTCTGTGTTAAATGGATTTTTTGTCTTGGGATTCTGGAAGGACAGTGACCAAAGATGTCCTAAGCTTCGGAAGCTCTGAAACTATGACTTGCCAGATTAGCTCAAGGTCAATCCCTCCTAAATAGTCATGGACAAGGATATTTCGAAACCCCGAAATAGCTCGCCAGTCAATGTCGGGACATGCTCTTTTTGTCTCATCGGAGACTCTTTGGCTCGATTCAGCCATGATTTGCAATACCCGCAACACTGCATCTTGTAGCATTGTATCATCAAAAAAACGTGGGTTGTCGTGACCCGTATATTTCTCTATACGATCAATACACTCCAACATGTGCTGTAAATAAATATTATCACGGGGATTGATATTCATAACCGTATTGTTTCATTGAGGATTTTTTCACGAATTGTAGGATGTAATGCTTTTGGTGTGGTCACGTCTACTGGACGTCCGAGAAGATCTTCCAGATCCTTAAGCAGGGCGCCAAGGGCAAAAGCCGATTGTCCCGTCTCCATTTCAACGAGAAAATCGACATCACTCGTTGCTGTGGCCTGGTTTCTTGCCATCGAACCGAAAAGACTGATAGATTTTGCCCCACGAAGTTTCGCCAGCTCGATAATTTGATCTCGAAGATTTTCTATTAAGGGGTCCATACTCAATTCTCCTACGGCATCACCCTGTGAATGTAGCATAAAGTTTCATATCCCTCAATAAAGTGCACCAGATTACGAAACTAATTTTAACGGGGAGGCGGAGAGAAGGAGAGAAAATCAAAACCTTAATCTCTGCCACCACCAGAGGTAGGCGCCTTTAAGCGAGACACCAAGAGCACCAAGAAAGTACAAATTCTTTTTTTGGTTTTAAAACCTTGAAAATGCTTCTGACTTTGGTTCTCTTGGAGACCTTGGCGTCTTGGTGGCCAAGTTTAAGGTTTAGATTTTCCTCTCTGTCTCTCCGCCTCTCCGTTAAAAAAAGATGTTATTCAGGTATCTGATCCAGTTCGTCCCATCTGTGATAGGCGATTTCCAGTTCAATCTCGATCTCTTCCAGCCGTTTGTTCAGGGTGACCACCAGGGTTCCGTTGTTTTCTTTGTAGATATCAGGATTTGCAATTTTTTCGTGTAATTCAGTCTGTTCCTCCTCCAGAGAATCTATCTTTTCCGGAAGCTCTTCCAGCTCCTGTTTTTCCTTAAAGGTTCGTTTTCGCGGTCTCTCTTTACGCGGAGCCGATTTCCCTTTCGGTTTTTTAACTGCTGTGATCTGCTCCGGTTGTGATGTGATCCAATCATCGTAACCTCCGATAATCTCTTCTATTTTACCGGTGCCGTCAAAGATCAGGGAGCTGGTAACAACATTATTGAGAAAACTCCGGTCGTGGCTGACCAGCAGAACGGTTCCCTGATATTCGAGGAGTAGTTCTTCGAGCAGGTCAAGGGTCTCCATATCAAGATCATTGGTTGGTTCATCAAGAATCAGCAGATTAGCCGGACGGGTAAATAGCTTAGCGAGAAGCAGGCGGTTTTTTTCACCACCAGAGAGAACTCGAACTGGAGTGCGGGCACGTTCCGGAGTGAAGAGAAAGTCCTGTAGGTAGCTGTAAATATGGCGTGGAGTGCCGTTGATCAGAACCTGATCATGGTCATCGGCGATGTTTTGTTTGACTGTTTTCTCTTCATCCAGTTGATCCCGCAGTTGGTCAAAATAGGCGATCTGCA
>JAUVCS010000065.1 GCA_030590745.1 Desulfuromusa sp. | reverse complement strand
CTGGAACAAGATTTACTCAAAGTCTCCCTTGATACTCCCTGTTTGCTGGTAAACCGGAGAACCTGGTCAAAGAATAAACTGATCAGTTATGCACGACTGGTTCACCCTGGAGATCGCTACCGGCTTGCTTCCCGATCAATGGTTTGAACTGTTTGCTGCTGTGATCTACTGAATCCTGAGCTATGCTTGAATTTTTCTATGTCACTATTTTTTTGATGTCATTGAGAAATCCCTGCTTCGATTTTTCATCGTCAATTTCCAGAAGGAGAATCCCGGTCAGGTTTTTCAGACTGGTCTTACTGGGCTCTTCGGTTTTTAACCACTCTTTGATCGCTTTCTTTAAGGTTATCCCCGCGACCGGGCCGATACACTTGGCCAGTGCCCGTTTTATCTGGGTAAGGTCTGCTGCGAGCGGCCCGGTGAGAACCTCTTCTGGATCCTTAGGTTGTTGCACTTCCGGGATTTTCTCGCAATTTTCCATACTATTCAGCATTTCTGTTGTGAGCATGCTGACGGTCATATTGATCAGGGGAACTTTAGCATCAGGTTCGCAGATAATAATCAGAGCCGAGTCAGTGCAGAGTCTTTTGACCAGCATAAGTGCTTCATCATACTGAATTTCAAAGGAATTTACATCCAGCATGACCGTTTCATTCAATTTGAATATTCGCTGTAAAATACTGCCGATCCGTACCTGAGCATCGGCCTTGAAGATCTCCGGCAGGTTGGTTGCAATAATCCCTTTTTTGGTTGTGTATATTGATGATCCCAGCACGCCTGGTGTTGCTTTTATCTCATCAAGAAAAGTCTGCATAAATTACCTCTATATTCTGATCTGATCGACAAGATGAGCCAGTTGATCAATGATGATTGCAGGAGAGACATGGGAGTCGAGATCAAAGCCAATAATAACTTGTTCGCCGAGCAGGGTCAGTATCCGGTCTCCGGAGTTCTGTTCCATGATCATGTGGTAGGGTCCGGTAAATCCCAGATAGGGTTTCAGTTGCTCGGCGGTTATTGCAATATAGGCGACATAATCCCCAAGCCGATCATTCTGTTTGCCACTGTGGAGAAGAACGGTTCCGTCTCTGGTGACCACGACGAGTCTTTTAATGCCGGTCAGGCTGGCGGTCGCACTTTTGAATTCCTCTAGGGTTGCCATTTTTACTCCAAAATCTTCTGGATTTATTATTCTAATCGTTTGAACTCAACCCGACGGTTCATGGCCCGGTTTTCTATCGTTGTGCCTGGTAGCACCGGACGGGTATCCCCGTAGTATGCAACTATTAATGTTTCCGGTTTGATGGTGAAGGTTGTCAGAAGATACTCTCTGACTTGTTCTGCCCGATATTTTGACAGTATCAGGTTCGTTTCCGGTGTTCCGGTATTGTCGGTATGTCCGGAAATTTCAAATGTTGCTCCATTTAGGGTCGGACTTTCAAGAGCTTTACCGACAGTCACCAGCTGCGCTTTTGCTTTTTCAGAGAGTTGAGATGATGCTACATAAAAATGAATCTGCATCCGTAACAGAGGTCCGTCAACAGCTCCCTGAGTGGTCTCTTTTTTCTTGCTCTGTTGCATAACCTGGATAAACTCGCCGGTAGTAATTGTTTGTCCCTGCTCCGATTTATATTTTATCCGGGCAACCTCAAGAGATGCTCTGGCCCGCCGGTTTTTCGGTACAAGTTGTAACCCTTTTTCATAGGCTGGGATCGCTGCTCCAGAATTTCCCAGCACCATATAAATGTCACCCAATCCGAAATAGGCTTTAGCGTAATTGCCGTCAATTTCAGTTGTTTTAAGGTAATGAGACTGGGCTTTTTCGTACTTTCGCAGTCTTTCTGCTGCGTAGGCACAACTGTAGTGGATTTCTGCATTGTCAGGACAGAGTTCCAGCGCCTGCTTGAGAAGAACCTGTTTTTTTAGCAGATTCCTCTCCTTTTTAATTTGAACCGTTATTTCTCCACAATCCTGCTTTGCCGCCAGAAGTGGGTTGGCAATAAGAGAGAAAATACAGGTACAAACAAACAGTTGCAGAGCCTTAATCATGAAATTATCCTGACCTTATTCCTGCAGTAGTTTAACCAGGCTGATCCGCAGCCGTTCGATAGCATGTGCCAATGTGCCAATTTCATCCTTTGACTTGTTAGTAATCGGTGCATTGAGGTTTTCACCAAGACTGAAATCTTCGGTTCGCTGTGCCAGTTCAACAATCGGCACAACAATGCTGCGATTGAGAAAAAACCACAGAATCAACAACACCAGAAAAATTCCGCCGGCTCCGATTGCCATCAGGGTCATGGAGAGTTTTTTTGCTGCCGCGATTGCTTCTGCTGTTGGAATGTAAACAACAAATGCGGCAACAGTGTCGTTCAAGTTCCAGTTGTAACCGGTTTCGGTTCCATAAATTTCAACCTGGTCCTTGGGCGCATCGTAGGGATCGCCGTGACAGTTCAGACAGTTGGAGCTGCTGACTTTGATTGGTTGGGCAAAGTAAAAGAGATCCGTACCCTTTTTGGTGATGATCCCTTCAGATGATTTGACGGTCGGATTTTTAGCAAAATAGTCTATGAATTTAGCCTCTTCAACGTCGGCTAGGTTGGAGAGGTTGAGCGGGTCAAGAGTTGCCTGTTTAAACATGTAGTCGGGAGACGATTGTTTGAAAAATTCAAAGGTTCCCCGTGCCGTGACAAAGCCCGACATTAACTCCGGGTAGAAACGGTCCTCTTCGATCAATTCTTTGACCAATGGTCGCTGCACCGTCTTCATATATTTTTTTGTTGCCATGGCATAGTTAAGAATAATTTTACTTTTGCTTTTTGCCTCTTTAAGAGCATTGGCAACGCTAAGTTGGTAGCTTATGGCACCGATAGCGGTAATCGCCAGTAAACCTAAAATTCCCATAATCAGGATTGATTTCATTCGGATGCCCATCAGATTTTCCCTTTCGTCTAGCAGAGTTGTTTGACTGTGATACGGTAAGGTTAGAGATAGCACATTATTATTTTTTAGTCAAACATTTATCGCATAATATTACATATAAAATACTATATAGTTCATTATTTGGATTAATATATGTATTATTTTTTTGCCTTCAGATTGATTTTATCGGGATAAAATTCAAGAAAACAGGATATTTGAATGCCATAGTTGACAATTTTTCTGTATAGTTGTCCGGTTTTAATGGCATTGATTCCCGAGGAGTTTAATTCATGTTGAAAATGTTGACGTGTTTTCTCTGTTGCTTCCTGTTTGTGATGGGTCTACAGCAGATTCATATTTCTCCAGCGTTGGCTGGGGAGAAGGAAGAACGGATTAAATTACTGCAGGAAAAGATGAAAAAATTGCAGGACTTATTGGTTTTGATGGAGGAACAAAAGCTGCGGGAACAGCCACCGACGGAGAAACCATGGCAACCGATTCTTAACTCTGGTGAAGAACGCCCGGCATATGCTCAGTATGCCTATCTGTTGGCTCCGCGGATGCTTGCCGCAGATCTCGATAGTATCCTGCAGCAACTTAATTATCTTGCCGATCAGGATCCACTCAAAGAACGTGGGACCTTATTTGTGATCCCGTCTCTCCCTCTGGTTGACGGAGAGACAATGGTGGTAGAAAAGTATAATCGTGATCTGGTCGATGATTTTCTGGAAATAATTGGTATCCCCACAGCTCTGGAAGGGGGGCTGCTCCTCGCTCCTGATCCTTTGGGTCGGGAAGGGATTGCCAGGGAACGGGAATTGCTGTTCATTAATTTAGTCGGGTGTAATCAAATTCTTAGAGCTCGAATTTTCGGTCTATTGCAGAGTCAACGTCTTTTTACCGAGGATGGAAGCATTCATGGCTATCTCTGGGCCTTGTTGAAAAGTGCCGCACCTCAGTCGTTCAGCATGTATACGCAGGATAACGTGACCTGGTTGTCGGTGGACAATTAAGCTGGGGAATTGTTCCTGCTAAAAACAACTATTTTAGTCAAGTTCCTTGAGCTTGCTGAAATAGTTGTAGTAGTCTGGTAACAGTGGTTTTTGATTTGCCTATCAGGAGTTATTATGAGTTCCAAAAAAGAAGAATTTATCCCCAAATGGATTGCCTGGGAAGCGACCCAACGGTGTAATCTCAGCTGTGTTCACTGCCGCTGCTCTTCCGACATGGAAGCCTCGGAAGGTGATTTTACCACAGCGGAAGCATTTAAATTGATTGATGATATCTGTGAGGTTTCCAAGCCGGTATTTGTCCTCTCCGGAGGAGAACCGCTGATGCGCCCCGATCTTTTTGAGATAGCCCAGTACGGGACCGACAAGGGGCTGCGCATGTGTATCGCCACCAACGGCACCTATGTCACCGATGAAATCTGCCAGAAGATGAAAGAGACCGGAATTAAAATGGTCTCCCTCTCTCTGGATGGTTCAACCGCTGAAATTCACGATAACTTTCGCGGCTGCGAAGGGGCCTATGCAGGAACCATCCGCGCCGCTGAAACGATGCGTCGAAACGGGATAAAATTTATCATCAACTCATCCTTTACCAAACGCAACCAGCACGATATTGGCAACTGCTTTAAAGTTGCCAAAAAACTTGGAGCAACCGCCTGGTACATGTTCATGATTGTTCCCACCGGTCGTGGTAAAGAGATTATGGATGAGCTGGTCAGTAAGGAGGATTACGAAGAAATTTTGTCTTGGCACTATCAGCAGGAGAAGCAGGAAGATGAGATTCTGATGCGTCCAACCTGCGCGCCTCATTACTATCGTATTGTACCGCAGCAGGCTAAAGCAGAGGGAGAATCGTTCAAGCGGCGTAGCCTCACCTTCTCCACTGGTGGTGGTAAAGGGTGTATCGCTGCACAGAGTATCTGTATGATCGATTGCGAAGGAAACCTGAAGCCCTGTTCCTATTTTCTCAGAACCGTTGGCAACGTCAAAGAAACATCCTTCAAAGATCTCTGGTTTAACTCCAAAGTTTTCAATGACTTGCGAGATTTCAAAGCCTACAAGGGAAGATGTGGTGAATGTGAGTACATCAATGTCTGTGGTGGCTGCCGCGCCCGTGCAGATGCTGTTCACGGTGACTATATGGCCGAGGAGCCGTTCTGTAACTATATTCCGATAAAAACCAGAAAACGGTTGGCAGAAGAGGCGGCGGTGAACGCAGAAAAATAATCCATATCGTTTTGAATGGTTTAATTTATTTTACAGGAGATTCGTTCTATGACCACCGAATATGATTTTATCAAAGCCTGCTGGTGTCAACCTGTCGACCGTGTTCCTGTCTGGCTGATGCGCCAGGCTGGTCGTTACCTGAAGCAGTACAAAGAAGTTCGCGCCCAAGGTGGCGGGACATTTCTTGATCTGTGCAAAGATCCGGCTCGGGCTGCGGAAGTGACAATCCAGCCGATTGACCTGCTCGACGTCGATGCAGCGATTTTGTTTTCCGATATTCTGACCCCGATAGAACCAATGGGGATGAATCTCGACTTCGTTCCCGGTCCCGTGTTTGAGAACCCGATCCGTACCGCCGCCGATGTTGATGCTCTGGTTATTCCAGAAGATATGGCACAAGCTGTTTCCTACGTACCAGCCATTATTAAACGTTTGCGCGTGGCATTTGAGGGTCGCGTCCCGTTGATTGGTTTCGGTGGAGCTCCCTTTACTTTGGCCTGCTATATGGTGGAGGGGAAGGGGAGTAAAGATTTTGCCAGCCTGAAACAGATGATGTATTCCGACTTTCCCCTCTATGATGCATTGATGCAAAAGATCACCGAAATGGATCGGCGTTATCTGAATATGCAGATCGAAGCTGGAGCGCAGACGATCCAAATTTTTGATACCTGGGGGGGTCTGTTGGCGCCGCATGATTATGAGCGTTATATCCTCCCGTATGTTAAACAATTGATTGATGGCTTAAAGCGTGATGGAATACCGATCATCTATTTTGTTAAAGGTGGTGGGACCATGCTCGAACTGGTCAAGCAGTCGGGAGCAGATGTGCTTGGGCTC
>JAUVCS010000211.1 GCA_030590745.1 Desulfuromusa sp. | reverse complement strand
ATCATGTGACAGTGACAATGCTTCAACCAGATCTTCATTCAGATGTAAATTCCGGGCGATACCACGGGCAATCTGCGCAACTTCCAGAGAGTGGGTCAGGCGGGTGCGGTAATAATCCCCTTCATGATTGACAAAAACCTGAGTTTTATATTCAAGGCGGCGAAAAGCGGCGCAGTGGATAATACGATCCCGATCCCGTTCAAACGCCAACCGTTCGTCCTTAAACGGCTCTTCATACTCGCGGCCTAAACTCTGCTCACTGTAAGCGGCATAACTTGCCAACCCATGTTCACGCATGAATCACCTCCATAAAAATTGATAATAACAGAGTATCACCACGGCGGGACAAAATAAGTCACACGGACAAAGACAGCCACCAAGACGCCAAGAAGGTCAAAAGCAACAGACCGTTTTTAATTGTTCAGCAAAAAACTATGGACTTTAGTCCAAGTCTTTCAGTTACCACCCTCTCCCCCGTCACTCTTTCATACCGCCCTTGAATTGATCGTAGATATGCCGAACACCACGTCTCATCCCGGAATAACATTCCTGCTGCGTTGCGGTCATTTCGTCCCAGCTGTGATAGCGACTGCCTGACTCATCAATCACGCTGACAAAAACGCCCTCAACAATTTCAACTGATTCCTTGGCATTAATCTTAATCATCATAGGAAACTCTCCAATTTGGTTTAGTTATTATCTAACCTGTCAAAAAAAAACATAAGATAAATATTATCGATCAAATGTCATCTATGGGACAAGGACAATTGATAAAATCCTTCAGTGTTGGCGATTATTTTAGGCTGAGAAGATTAAAATGCTGATTTTACTTGAAACTAATGACAATTTTTAGTTTAATGCTTTTTAACATTCACTTATAAGTAGTGATAACTTTGTTTAAAATGTCGTCTCACCGTACGGCACAAAACTACGCAAGGGAGAACAGCAGATGCCATTAACTGGCGAGCTTGAACACTTACCTATTGTTGATGTGATTCAATTGATCCATTCAACCCGTAAATCGGGGACGTTGAATGTCTATAGCCGTAAAGGTGAAGCGCAACTTGTTTTTAACAACGGTTATATCGTCAGCGCGACCCACTCCAGTGAAAAACTGAAAATTGGTAAAATTCTCCTCGAAGGTCAGATTATCAGCCAGGAGGATCTGGACAAAGCCCTTAATATCCAGAAACAGGCGGAAGATGACCGTAAACCCCTGATTGCGACCCTGCTTGAAAATTGCGGGCTCTCTAAAGATGCCGCCTTTAAAGCCCTTGAGACCCTGATTGAGATGACAGTTGTCGAGATGATCGGCTGGACTCGGGGCATTTTTACACTGGATGTCGATCAGGTTGAAATTTCTGACAACTATCGCTATCTGCCCAAACAGTTGCAAGATGTTAACATGAACACGCAGATGGTACTGTTGGATGCCCTGCGTATTTTTGATGAGAAGGTCCATGCCGGTGAAATTCAGGTTTCTGACGAGCCGCTGCTCGAAAACCCGCTGGAACAGTTAGAAGATGTCGGGGAACCCGAGCAAGAAGCAGAGAGTGACACAGAAGAGTTACTGGTATCAGAAGATCTGCTTGGGTTGGCCGATCTGGATAAAATAGAGCGAAGAAAACCCCACGTATTTAAAGTGCTGGAATCTTTTGACCCGGCAGATATTCACCAGCAGGTGATTGATGAAACGCTTCCCGATATCCCCGACAAGGGGAAAGAGCAGTTGGTCAATTTTTTATCCAACATCTCCACAACCTACCTGATAAGTGATGACTCTTCTACGGCAGGCTCAAAGTCTCAAGCGGTCATTATCTATACCAGTGACAAGTTCCTGCAGCATGCCCTGATAACGGTCTGTAAAAAAGAGGGAATCCTGGTTTTTGTCACTGCTGACCGGCGTGATCTGGATAACTTGATCGAGCGGACGTTACTTAAATATCTTGAGCCCATTCTAGTGTTTGGCAGCCCTGTAGCAGATACTGAAGGGTTCAGTCAGAGTGCGATTGTTGATCTCCGTTCACAGAAAATGGCGCAATATCCGCAGATTTCAATTATTCAGCTGGCTTCTCCTCTCGACTTCAGCTTTTCGCTGCAATCACTTAACGATGGAGCGCGAGCCGTTCTGCCCGTCCCTTATTTTTCTGAACGAGAAGAAACATTTGCCGAGGATATGATTAATTTCCTCAATACGTTTCGGGTTTACGTTCATGGCTGTTTTAATGAAGACCGTCGCCAGCAATTTTCTAAACTGCGCAACAGTTTGTCGGGTTTGCGCTTATTACGCAAAGCTCCTGATATTTCTTTGCTGGTGTTACAATTCATCAGCGAATTGTTTGACCGGAACCTCACCTTGATCGTCGATAAAAATGAGATGATTGCGGAACGCAGTATCGGCATCAGCGCAGATAAAGAGCAAGGTGCTGCAGCACCAATGAAGTTGCGAATCCCAATTCGTAAAGAATCAATCTTTCATGAGATCATCAATTCTGGAGAGAGTTTCTACGGTGAACCGACTGACAGTACCTTTGCGGATCTTATTTATACAGAAATTGGCGCTCCAGTCGATGCAACGATTCTGCTGCTGCCCCTTAAAAGTAACGATCGGGTGATTACCATCACCTATGCCGACTTTGGTAACCAGCAGGCAAAACAGACTTCTCTCGATTTTCTTGAATTTTTTGTCGGACAGGCGGGATTAGCAATGGAGAACGCCCTGTTCCGGCGACAACTTGATTATCCCAATCAAACAGATGGTCTACAATAGGATAGGTTATGGACTTAAAAACACTCAATCAAATTCTGGAAATTGCCTTTGCAAAGCGGGTTTCTGACGTCCATTTTGAAGTCGACAACCCCCCTTTCTTTCGGGCCCACGGACAACTTCTGCGCTCCAAGTTAGCCAGCTTGAAGCCAGAGGATACTGAATTTATTGCCGCCACCATCATGGAAAATAATCAACGTGATCTGCCGGCTGATTTCAGTGAGCACGATGCGTCCTATTCATTAGCGAACAGTGGTCGTTTCCGGGTCAGTATCTTTAAGCAACGGGGCCATATTGGTAT
>JAUVCS010000134.1 GCA_030590745.1 Desulfuromusa sp. | reverse complement strand
TGCTAATGAAATCACTGAAGTTATCCTGGTTGGCGGAATGACCCGGATGCCTGCAGTTCAGGAGCGGGTTAAGGCAATCTTTGGCAAAACACCAAGTAAAGGGGTTAACCCTGATGAAGTTGTTGCCATTGGTGCCGCTATTCAAGGGGGAGTTCTGACCGGTGAAGTTAAAGATGTTCTTTTGCTTGACGTAACTCCACTCTCGCTGGGGATTGAAACTCTCGGCGGTATCTTGACCAAGCTGATTGAAAAAAACACCACTGTCCCCTGTAAAAAGAGTCAGACTTTTTCTACTGCAGCCGACAATCAACCGGCAGTTTCCGTCCATGTTCTACAGGGTGAACGGGAAATGGCAACCGATAACAAAACTATCGGTAACTTTGAGCTGGTAGGAATACCTACAGCTCCACGTGGGGTTCCACAAATTGAAGTCACTTTTGATATTGACGCCAATGGAATCCTCCATGTTTCGGCTAAAGATCTTGGCAGCGGAAAAGAACAATCCATTCAAATTACTGCATCCAGCGGTCTCTCTGATGAAGAGATTAACCAGATGGTTCAGGATGCCGAAACTCACGCTGGCGAAGATAAAGACAAGCGCGAACTGATTGAAGCACGTAATCAGGCAGATGGTCTTGCTTACACCACCGAAAAATCACTGACTGAACATGGTGAAAAACTTGATGGTGCCACAAAACGGCAAATTGAAGAGGCCCTGGAAGATCTGAAAAAAGCGATTGAAGGTGATAATCCCGAAGAGATCAAAGAGAAGAGTGAAACCCTTGCTCAAGCATCTCACAAATTGGCCGAAATGATGTACGCACAATCCCAGGACGATGGGGACGCTACGGAAGAAACTGATAGCGGTGCAGCCGATACCGCTGGTGATGATGTCGTTGACGCTGAATTTGAGGATGTTGACGAAAAGAAATAAAATTATCCACAGCCGCTGATCATTTAAATGATTGGCGGCTCTCTTTTCAACCTGATTCAGGTTTAACTCAGGATAGTTATTTTGTCTAAGTGTGATTACTACGAAGTTCTGGAAGTCAATCAGAACGCCAGTGGAACTGAAATAAAAAAATCCTATCGGCGCCTGGCAATTCAGTATCACCCCGATAAAAATCCCGGTGATGCTACCGCAGAAAGTAAATTTAAAGAACTTTCCGAAGCCTACGCCATTCTTTCCGATGCGCAAAAAAGGGCAACCTACGATCAATTTGGTCATGCCGGGGTCAATGGCGCCGGTGGTTTCTCCAGTGGTGGTTTTAGTGGTGCACCCTTTGAAGATATCTTCGGTGATATCTTTGGTGACATCTTCGGTGGTGGATCACAGCGGGGACAGAGGGGGCAACGGGGTGATGATCTTCGCTATAATCTGACCATCAGTTTTGAGGAAGCCGCTTTCGGCACCGAGAAAAATCTCCAATTACCACGCAAACAAGCATGTGAAACCTGTCATGGATCCGGTGCTCGCCCGGGAACTGAAGCACAAACCTGCTCTACCTGCAGGGGTGCTGGTCAAGTTCGATATCAGCAGGGTTTTTTCACCATGACGCGACCATGTCCCGACTGTCGCGGTAAAGGGAAAATTATTGCTGATCCGTGTTCCGACTGTCGGGGAACTGGGCAGGTAAAGAGCAAACGAACTGTTGCACTTAAGGTGCCCGCCGGGGTTGAGGATGGGATCCGGCTGAAGTTGAATGGCGAAGGGGATGCAGGTTCTCAAGGTGCCCCCCCGGGGGACCTCTATGTTGTTCTCAGCGTCGAAGAACACTCTATCTTTACGCGCGAGGGGCAGGATGTTATTTGCGAGATCCCTATCTCGCTTGTTCAAGCAGCACTCGGTTGTGATCTTCAAGTCCCAACCCTGGAGGGAAAACTTAAACTTAAGGTTCCGGCAGGAACTCAAACTGGAAAAGTTTTCAAACTTTCGGGTAAGGGAATTGTTGCTTTGCAGGGACGTAATCGTCGCGGTGACCAGCTGGTAATCCTGAAAGTTGAGGTTCCAACCAAGATGAATTCACGTCAGCGTGAATTACTGGAAGAATTTGCCAAAGAGAGTGGCGAAGATATTCATCCTCAGTCCAAGGGGTTCTTTGATAAAGTCAAAGAAATGTTTGACTGATACCCAAATCAGCTGAGTTGGAAATTTTATCTGCCATTTACTTGCTGATTCCTGTAAAATTCCTTTTTTCTTATTGAAAATTACGGAGTACGCATGAAGCAGATCTATTGCCTGATTCTAGCCGGAACCCTGTTTGTCAATCTGTTGTTGAGTTTCTCTCTAGCAACAGTTGCCAGAGCTGAAGTTGCAGAGCTGAAACAGGGTCAGCAATTATTTCAGGCAGGAGATCTGAACCAAGCGCTTGCTGTCCTGCGTAGCTTCGTTCAACAGTCCCCAGATTCAATCGAAACGGCACAAGCTTCTGCATTGATCGGTCGAATTTTTACCCAACAACACAACTACACTGATGCAATTCTCTATCTGCAACGTATTCCCAGTACCTTTAGAAGCCCTGAAGTTGAGCTGCTGCTGGGGAATGCCCTGGTGAAAATGGGCCAGTATCCCGTCGGCTTAAAACAACTGCAGCACCTGTCCAATGAACCACTTAATTACGCAGATAAATTAATGCTCTACCGTGCTCTGCTAGTTGCAGCAACGGAAAATCAACAATTCCTCTTAAGCCTGTTTTACCTGCAGCAACAGCTCTCTCTCAATTTGAATTCTGCGCCGATTCTTGCTCAAGCCCACTATCTATTACAAAGTCGTCTCAGTGATGAAGATCTGGCAGAAGCGGCCTTTATGTGGCAGGAAACAGCAATTGGGCAGGATGCCTTACTACAACAAGCCCGCAGAGCTCTGGTTCAACAACAACCTGAATTGGCAAAACGACAATTACAGAAACTATTTGCCTCTTCAGCGACTTTCCCTTATTGGCAAGAAGCAGAACAACTCCTGCAGAGAACCAGTGTTGATAACTGGCTCAGTCGTGACAGCATCGGGGTTCTCCTTCCCCTGACTGGACAGTATGCCTCTTATGGTGACCTGGTTAAAAAGGGATTGGAGTTGGCGCTGCAGCAACATAATAAAACCCGCTTGCCAGCCCGCTTTATTTATCAAGATACTGCGATTGAGGGGGTGGCGGCTGCCCCGTTGGTCAGTAGCTTAACCGATGATGACAAGGTGATGGCAGTGATTGGGCCACTCCTTGGGGCAACAGCAGGTGAAGCAGCTCGGCGTGCCCAACAGGAAATGGTGCCAATGCTGACTCTGGCACAAACAGAGGGGTTGCCGGAACTTGGCAATTTTATTTTCCGCGACACTCTGACAGCAGAACAGCAAGTCAAAGTATTGATCGATTATGCCATGGCGAATGGAAATATTTCATTTTCGATCCTCCACCCGGAAAATCGTCTCGGAGAAAAAATGAGCGCGGCTTTTGTTGCGGAACTTAAGAAAGCCGGTGGTGAAATTATTGATATCGTCAGCTACCCGGAAGATAGCACCGACTTCAGAAAACCAATTCAGCAATTACTCTGGAAAGATCGGGAAGTTGAAATTCCCGTAACGATAACCGAGACTGGGGAGGTGGAAGAAATTCCGGAGCTTGAATATCCACTGGCACCCTTCCATGCTCTTTTTATTCCCGATTACGCCGACCAGATCAGTCAAATTGCTCCACAACTGAAATTTTATGGTGTCAAAGATGTCACCCTCCTCGGCATTAACGGCTGGAATTCACCTGAATTGCTCGGCAGAACCAGTCGTTTTCTCAAGGATGCAGTATTTGTTGACACCTTCTACCCCGACAGTAACAATCCTGAAGTCAGACGCTTCATGGAGCTCTATCGTCAGACCTATAAGGAAGAACCAACTATTCTGGGAGCCCAGGCATTCGACATTGCCACGTTGCTATTGCAAATAATCGATGATCCTGAAGTGAAAAACAGAGATGATGTGCGGAGAAAATTGGTTGATCTGAATAATCATCTTGGGGTCACCGGGACTACCGGCTTTGATCTCTATGGTGAAGCAATCAAACAACTTTACCTGCTACACATCAAACGTGGCCGGATTGTGGAATTGAAATAACGTCTTGATAAATTATTCAGGTATAAAAAAAGCACACTGAAAGTAGATAAACTTTGTTCGATATGTTTTGAGCTGGTTAAAAATAGTATCGAACTCGTAACTCCACTTTACGTTCACTGAGTTTTTCACCATATTCGGTAGACCTTCCACCATTAAATTGTCCATAGCGCAGCCT
>JAUVCS010000124.1 GCA_030590745.1 Desulfuromusa sp. | reverse complement strand
TCTATGTAATTGCGTACCACCGTTGCCTCAGCCGACATTGGTGACATCATTTTCAACTTGCGCAACTCGGCTTGAGCTTTCTCAGTTGCCTCCTTGGACATCTTCTTTTTCTTTATCTGCTCTTCAAAATTGAGAATTTCCTGTTTGAATTCGTCCTGGCCACCGAGCTCTTTCTGGATAGCCCTCATCTGTTCATTCAGATAATACTCTTTCTGACTGCGTTCCATCTGACTCTTAACCCGACTGCGAATTCGCCCTTCAACCTGAAGGATTTCGATTTCCTGTTCAAGCAGAACCAGTATATGCTCCAATCGCTGCGCGGTATCGACAAATTCGAGGATGTCCTGCTTATCAGCAATTGGCACCTGAAGATGACCGGCGACGGTATCAGCCAGATGGGAAGGGTCACTGATTCCAGCTATCGTTGTACTCACTTCGGCTGGAATCTTCTTACTCAATCCAGTATAGATTTCAAAGCTGGTTTTAATCGCCCGGATAACCGCTTCAACTTCCGCAGAATCAGCCATTGATTCCGCCAAAGGCTCAACAACCGCCTGGAGAAAATCCTCGTGCTGGACAAAAGAACGCGCCTGACCGCGCCAGCTCCCTTCAACCAGAACCTTCACTGTCCCATCGGGAAGTTTGAGAAGTTGTAGAACCTTCCCGACCGTACCAACCCGGTAAAGGTCATCTTCCTCCGGACTATCAATTTTAGGATCTTTTTGACTGAGCAAAAAAACTAATTTATCGCCATCAGAGGCACTTTCCAGAGCACCAATTGACTGAGCTCTGCCAACAAATAATGGTGCAACCATATAGGGAAAAATAACAATATCCCGCAATGGCAACAGCGGTAAAAGACGGGGTGATAGTATTGTGGATGATTCGAGAGTCTCTGACATAAATTTCAGCCCTGCAAAGAGAAAAGGAGCGCACCGCATAAAATCGCAATAACGCTCCTGAAAAAATCAAAAATAATTAAAAAAATCTACGCACTTTCTGCAATATCATAAAGGATAATTGGCTTCAAACCCTTAGTGATCACATCTTCGTTCAAAACGACCTCTTTAACCCGATCTTGTGACGGAATATCATACATCACATCAAGCATGGCATTTTCCAGAATTGACCGAAGTCCGCGTGCGCCAGTCTTCCGTTCCAGAGCCTCTTTAGCGATTGCAACCAGGGCACCGTCAGTAAAACGGAGATGGACATTTTCCATCTCAAAAAGACGTTGATATTGTTTAATCAATGCATTTTTTGGCTCTTGAAGAATCTGAATGAGTGCAGCTTCATCCAGCTCACCAAGAGTCGCAATTACCGGGAGACGACCGACAAACTCAGGGATCAAACCAAACTTGAGAAGATCCGCAGGCTGGACTTTACCCAGCAATTGACCAAGATTCTCCTCCTTGATCGAGCGAACCTCAGCACCAAAACCCATCGTCTTGGTACTGATCCGTTTTGTGACAATCTTTTCCAAACCGGAAAAAGCACCACCACAGATAAACAGGATATTTGTTGTGTCTACCTTGAGAAATTCTTGCTGCGGGTGCTTTCTGCCCCCTTTTGGTGGAACACTTGCAGTCGTTCCTTCAATAATCTTCAAGAGTGCCTGCTGTACCCCTTCCCCGGAAACATCACGGGTAATAGAGGGAGATTCTGACTTTCTGGCAATTTTATCAACTTCGTCAATATAGATGATCCCTTTTTGCGCTTTTTCCAGATCATAATCAGCAGCCTGCAATAAATTGAGAATGATATTTTCTACATCCTCCCCAACGTAACCGGCTTCAGTCAGATTTGTCGCATCGGCAATCGTAAAAGGGACGTCCAGAACCTTTGCCAGAGTCTGCGCCAGTAAGGTTTTGCCACTACCGGTCGGTCCCAACAGCAGGACATTACTTTTCTGAATTTCTATATCATCATTCTTTTCTAAAGATTCCACCCGCTTATAGTGGTTGTAGACAGCGACAGACAAGATTTTTTTTGACCGTTCCTGGCCAATAACATATTCGTCCAGGATATCTTTAATCTCAACCGGTTTCGGCAGTTGTTTTGTTTCGGGATCAGATGCCTGATCCAACCGTGACTCTTCATCAATAATGTCATTACATAGTTCAATACATTCATCACAAATATAGACGGTCGGACCAGCAATAAGCTTCTTGACTTCATCCTGAGACTTGCCGCAAAAAGAACAGGTCAACTGACTATTTTCATCTTTAGAGTTCACGGATTAAACCTCCACACTATAAATACTAAGATTTTCTTTCAACAATTGCATCAATAATACCATAGTTACGTGCTGTTTCGCTATCCATGAAGAAATCACGCTCAGTATCAGTGGTAATCTCTTCTATTTTTTTCCCCGTATGCTTGGCCAGAATTCCATTTAGAGATTCACGCATCCGTAAAATTTCTTTTGCATGAATACTGATATCGGTTGCCTGCCCTTGAAAACCACCCAGGGGTTGATGAATCATCACCCGGGCATTTGGCAGTGCAAAACGTTTTCCGGACTCACCGGCAGCAAGTAGAATTGCCCCCATGCTGGCAGCCTGGCCAACACAAATAGTAGAAACTGGTGCCTTTAAATATTGGATTGTATCATAAATTGCCATCCCGGCAGTCACGACACCACCGGGAGAATTAATATAGAGATGAATATCCCGATCAGGATCTTCCGATTCGAGGAACAGCAGTTGGGCAATGATAAGATTCGCCATATGGTCTTCTATTTCACCACCAAGAAAGATAATTCGATCCTTCAGCAGGCGGGAATAAATATCATAAGCCCGTTCCCCCCGGCCACTATCTTCAACGACCATCGGCACCAGACTCATATCAGGACTCCTCAGTTTCACTGTCAGCAGCAGGCTCAGGCTCAACCTCAGTCACAACCGCCTGATCCAATAAAAATGTGGTCACTTTCTCTTGCAGAATCTGACCTTTTAAACCAGCCAAATTTGATTCACTTTCAAAATATTTGTTGACCTGATCCAACGGCACCTTGCCATTCTCAGAAAATTCCACCTTTTTAGTCTCGATCTCAGTCTCAGCGACATCAAAATTTTCCTGTGCTGCTATTGCATCGAGAATGATTTCACCCTTTACGTGCTGAACCGCCATATCCCGATAGTTCTTATTGAAAGACTCATCATTCATCCCAAGCATCTCAAAACTCATCCCCTGAGATTTCAATTTTTGGGTGAAATTATCTTTAAGGTGGTGGAGCTGATTAGTGATCATCGCTTCTGGGACGTCAAAGGGATTATTTTCCAGCAAGGCAGTCATCAGTTTTTCTTGTAACTGACTATCAATCCGTTGTTTTTCCTGAGAGATAGAGTTCTCTTTAATCCGCTGTTTCAGGTCATCCAGGCTGTCAGCCTCAAGCTCTTTAGCCAAAGCGTCATCAATTTTAGGCACAATTTTTTCTTTAATTTCTTTTAACAACACCTTAAATACTGCCGGCTTCCCCGCCAGATCTTTCGATCCATACCCTTCCGGGAAAGTCACTTCAACCTCTTTCTCCTGTTCACGCTTCATCCCTACCAGTTGCGCTTCAAAACCGGGGATAAAGCTGTTGGAACCGAGAGCAAGCTCAAAGTCTTTTGCCGCACCATTTTCAAAAGCGGTATCTTCAATAAAACCTTCAAAATCAATAATAACGGTATCGCCATCACGGGCTTTTTTACGACTTGTGACTTCAAAGACAGTTCGTGAATTGGCCATTTGTTCAAGTTGTTGATCGACAACACTTTCATCAAAAGAAAATATCTCTTTCTCCAGACTCAGTTTAGTGTAATCCTTCACAACAATTTCCGGCCGCACTTCCACCTCTGCCTCGTACTTGAAGGATTGTCCCTCCTCAACGGCTCCAGATTCAGTCACCTCAGGCTGAGAAACAGCTTCAATTTTGCTATCCAACAGAGTTTTATACAGACTGTTATTGATTAGAGTACCGGCAGCTTCATATTTGGCACGTGGACCATAATGTTGTTCAAGTACTTTCTTTGGTACTTTACCTTTACGAAAGCCCTTAATATCTGCAGTCTTGGCAATCTTTTTATAAGCATTATCCAACTCAACAGCAACAATATCAGCCGCAATCTCAATACTCAGCTTTTTTTTGATCGGGCTCAAAACTTCAACAGTTACACTCATGATTTTCCCTTCCTGATCCTATTAAATATAGACAACCGTCAACGTGAATTTTCGTTAGTAATAAAAAAAGCCATAATCAGAATGGTGCGAGAGGGGGGACTCGAACCCCCACATCATAGGATACTGGTTCCTAAGACCAGCGCGTCTACCAATTCCGCCACTCTCGCAGGAAATCTGAAATTAACAATGCTCACCTCCCAAACCCACCCGGTTGGACGGGCTAACTGAGTGCGGAAGGTGAGCATTGTTTAAAATGGGGTGAGTGAAGGGGCTTGAACCCTCGACATCCGGAGCCACAATCCAGTGCTCTACCAACTGAGCTACACCCACCAGAAAAACCAGGTTATGTTACGGAAACTGTTAAAATTTGTCAAATAAAAAAATGGCGC
>JAUVCS010000077.1 GCA_030590745.1 Desulfuromusa sp. | reverse complement strand
GATGAGTATGGTGGAATGGAAGGGATTGTGACCCTTGAAGATGTTGTCGAAGAGATTGTCGGTGAAATTCATGACGAATATGAAATTGAAGAACTCGATTTCAAAAAACTGGGAGAAGGTCATTACCTGATCGATGCAGCTATGCCGCTACGTGAGTTGAACCGGCGTTTTGACTTGACCATTCCAGAAGAACACGTCACCACTCTGGCTGGACACTTGATGCAAATTATGGGAAAAATCCCCGTAGAAGAGGACTCCTGTGAAGATGGGAACCTCCTGTTCCGGGTAAAAAGGATGGAGGATCGGCGGATTGAAGAGATTGAACTGATTATCTCTGAGTCGGAAGAGTGAAAAAGGTATATTTCTTGTCACCAGTTCCTGCAAGACAGGGAGCAGCTACTTGTGCCAGATCTTGTCCTCCGTTTTCTCCTTGACCCTACTTATCATGGATGGCCCCTTTTTTACTTTTAGGCGTGCTATCGGTGCTAGTTGTAGCGAAAAGGAATTTCTGGTAGACTAAGTCAATAGACTAAGGGAGGTAATGATTATGCAAATTATCAATGTTCATGAAGCAAAAACCCAGCTTTCCCGGTTGTTGGCCCGTGCTCACACCGGAGAAGAGATCATTATTGCAAAGGCAGGAAAGCCTTACGCAAAACTGGTACCTATCGCTCCGGTCATAAAGCGTACTCCCGGAATTGCTAAAGGTTCAGTTACCGCAGAATTTTTTGAACCGTTACCGGAACAGGAGATAGATGCGTGGGAGAAGTAACCATATTACTGGACACCCATATTTTTCTCTGGTGGCTTTTTGATGATTCACGCTTGCCTGTGAGGATAAAGGAAAATATTTCAAACCCCGCTAATACAATACTGGTAAGTGCTGCATCAGTATGGGAAATCACAACGAAATATCGATTGGGAAAGCTACCAGAAGCCTTGCAGGTGGCAAAAAACGTTCCGATTTGGATCGATAAGGCAGGGTTTCAATCTCTTGCGGTCACTCCGCAACATGCGCAACTTGCGGGCGAATGGACTCTGCCGCATCGTGACCCATTTGATCGTATGCTGGCTGCACAGGCAAAGCTGGAAAAAATTTACCTGGCAAGTGTTGATAAAGAATTAGCAAAGTTTCCGGTTCAGATTATGAATACCTGAAGTTTCTTCCGCAGACCTGATACTACTGTCGATTGTGATAAAATTCCGTTTTAAGGGGGGAGGTCAACAATGACCCTTCTTTATTCTTTCCCTCTTCACTGTGTAGCAGGAAAGTAGTTTTTCTAATATTGGTTTTTAATGGATCTTCCACGACCAGAATGCAGTGGATTGCAAAAAAGTCCTGACTATTATTCATTTCGATGCACAATAGTCGTATGGAAAGATTGTAACAATAAAATATTCTGGATGGTTTAAAAAAGAAGATGGCTTTTCTAGTTGGTTCGAAGCGGTGGAAAAAAGATAGCAAACCAGACAAGAACCTGATTTATTTTCGCTAGCGCTATCCTTTTGTGGCGCTGCAGGTTGTTGGAAATCTGAAACGAGAATACAAAGCTGGAGATGTTGAAATCCGTAAAGTTGAAAAGGTTTTAGAACAATTATGATGATAACACTCATGATGTCGACCAGTTCCGGAATATCCCTCCCTGTCCTGTTGTTTCATTAGAGACAACACCCCGTCATAGCAACATTTTTCAGAATAAATAATCGTATTTTAATCTGTATTACTGCTTGACAGTTCTTGATTGCATCGCTATATTTCTATCATCCTAGTGTCAAATAGTGTCAAGTGGTGTCAATATGAAATTTTCTGGTGAATATAATGTCAGTATCGATTTGAAGGGACGGGTCAGTATCCCCGCCTCTTTCAGGGATGAACTGCGACACGATTACGAAGCTGAAGGGTTGGTTGTTACCCGTTATAAAAAAGGGTTGGTTGCCTATCCCCCTAGCCGCTGGGCAGAAATTTGTGAAAATGTTTTTGCTATGCCGGCAGGACCGATGCGTGAAGCCAACCTGCGGAACCGGATCGCCCCGGCGAAAGAGTGTTCCTTTAATGCCCAGGGGCGGATTCAAGTTCCCCAGTCGCTACGCGAACATGCCAGTCTGGATAAAGATGTTGTGGTTATCGGCATGTTTGAAAAAATTGAAATCTGGAGCCAACAGGCCCACACCTTGATTGCCGCTGAATCTGAATCGATGTTGGATGATGATGCTCAGGGGCAGGCGGATTTAGGATTTTAGTGGTGAAGAGCACCCCTTTTGAGCATCAGTCAGTGATGCCAGAGGAAGTTCTGCACTGGTTGCAACCCATTGCTGGCGGTATTTATCTGGATGGCACCCTTGGTGGCGCCGGCCATTCACGCTTGATCCTGGACGCTGCTGCAGAGAGTCATTTAATCGGTCTCGATCGAGATCCTGCTGCTTTGCAGGAAGCAAAATCAATTCTGGCCCCTTATGGGGATCGGGTCAGCCTGCACCACGCGACCTTTGATCAAGCGGCTCAAATTCTGCAGCAACTTGGTATTGATGGTCTTGACGGTATGCTTCTCGATCTCGGGGTCTCCTCCCATCAACTTGACACCCCGGAGCGGGGCTTCTCTTTCCGTTATGATGCTCCTCTTGATATGCGGATGAACCCGACGACGGGAATCACTGCTGCAGATGTTGTCAATCAGTTTGAAGAGGCAGAATTGCTTCGCATCTTTTTTGAGTATGGGGAAGAGCGCTACAGCCGAAGGATTGTCCGAAGAATTCTTGCCCAGCGTCAGGAATCGGCATTGATGAAAACCGGAGAACTTGCCGAGTTGATCCGCCAGGCGATCCCCGGTGGACATAAACCAAGTCGCATCCACCCGGCAACCCGGGTATTTCAAGCATTAAGAATCTACGTAAATGATGAGTTGGGGCAGTTAGAGCGGGGAGTAACAACTGCAATCTCGTTATTGAAGCCAGGGGGGCGGCTGGTTGTCATCAGCTTCCATTCACTGGAAGATCGAATCGTCAAACATCTGTTACGTAAAAAGGCTCAGGGTTGTATCTGCCCACCCCGCTTGCCGGTTTGCCAGTGTGATCATACTCCCGACGTAAAAATTCTAACCCGTCGGGGGGTAAAAGCCGGGGAAGATGAAATTGAGCAAAATTCTCGTTCTCGCAGTGCCATCTTAAGAGCGGCTGAACGCTGTTAACTGGAAGCGGAAGAAAGGGTCACTCAAATGTCAGAAGCCGTATCCCAGGTCGCAGTTAAAATTACTGATTTTTCACTCTATCGACCTCGCCTCAGTTCAGTTTTTATCGCCATCGTATTGATTTCCCTGCTCTCTGTGCTGTTCGTCTGGTCGCGGATTCATGCGATTAACCTTGAATACAGCATTTCCAGTATGGAGCGTGACATTCGCAGTCATGAGCAGCAGATTAAAAAGTTAAAAACGGAAGCTGCTTTTCTGGCTCGAGATGAGCGGATTGAAAAGTTGGCTAGAAAAGAGCTGGGGTTGCGTACACCATCTCCCGGACAAATCATCAGAGTGGAGTGATATAGCTTTAATGGAACGTGGAATTCAGATCCGCATCCGCTTTTTTGGCGCCCTGTTTATCCTGGCATTTTTAATTATTGCCGGGCGCGCTTATTACCTCCAGGTTGTGCTGGCTCCAGAGCTTCAACACCGGGCCGATCAACAGCGCCAGCGGGTGGTCAAATTGGCACCGCAGCGAGGAGGTATTTTTGACAGCAGGGGTGACCCTCTTGCTGTGAGTCTGGCGGCAGAATCACTTTATGCCGATCCAGTCCTGATCAAAAATCCCCGGGAAGCTTCCGGAAAGCTAGAAAAACTACTGAAAAAATCAAAACAAGAGCTGTTCAAGTTACTTTCCTCACGGAAACGTTTTGTCTGGTTACAACGGAAGCTCGATCCTGAGGTGGTGACAAAAATTCGTAAATTGAAGATTTATGGATTGGAGTTTGTCACTGAACGAAAGCGTTACTATCCACAGACAAGCACTGCGGCACATGTCTTGGGGTTTACCGGATTGGACCCCAAGGGACTTGAGGGGATCGAACTGGAATATGACCAGTTGTTGCAGGGGACACCGGGGCGGTTGGTGTCGCTGCATGATGCCCGTGGCCGTGGCCTGGCATCATCTGACCAGTTGGTTCAGGGTGGGATTGCCGGTCATAATCTATTTCTGACCCTCGATCGATCGTTGCAATATGTGGCAGAGAAAGAATTGGCCAGGGTGGTTCGTGAAACCGGTGCTGTCGGTGGGACGATTGTTATGTTGGAGCCTGCCAGTGGACGAATTCTGGCGCTGGCCAGTCAGCCCGATTACAACCCTAATCTGGCCGGGCGATATCCGGCAGCTAAGCGCCGCAATCGAGCCGTCTGCGATATGTATGAGCCGGGCTCAACCTTTAAACCGTTTTTATTGGCAGCGGTTCTAGAAGAAGGGTTAGTGCAACCCGGCAAGAAAATCTATTGTGAGAACGGACGCTATTCTGTCGGTGGTAAAACGATCCGTGACCATAAAAAATTCAAGAAACTGAGCCTGAAAGAGACTCTTAAGTTCAGCAGCAATATTGGCTTTGCAAAGCTTGGCAAGATCCTGGAACGGGAGCGGTTCTATTCCTACCTGCGCAATTTTGGATTTGGTGAGCAGACAGGGGTTGATCTGCCGGGAGAGGTTGATGGGATACTTCGACCACCTTCCCGGTGGTTTGAGATTGATCTGGCAGCAATTTCTTTTGGTCAGGGGATAAGTGTTACGCCGATACAAATAACTGCAGCTATGGCTGCTATTGCTAATGGTGGACTGCTGATGGAGCCCTATCTGGTTGAAAAAATAACCACCGCAGATGGGCAATTAGTTGAAAAACGGCTGCCTCAGGTGCGCCATCGGGTTATCTCAGAAAAAACTGCACGACTGGTGCGGGAGATGATGGTGTCTGTGACTGAACCGGGCGGAACCGGAACCAGGGCCGCTCTTCCAGGATATCGAGTCGCTGGAAAGACTGGTACTGCTCAAAAGGTTGATATGGTAACGGGTGGTTATTCACCGGATAAGCGGGTTTCTTCATTTATTGGCTTCGTCCCTGCAGATAATCCCGCATTGGTTTTGTCGGTTACGGTCGATGAGCCAAAAGGAAAAACCTATGGTGGTTTGGTTGCTGCACCGGTATTTTCCAGGATTGCCGGTCAGACTCTCAGCTATTTGAACATCCTCCCGAAAGGAACCGTGGTGGCTTTGGCGGAGCAGGCGTCGGCGACAGAACCATTACCCGATTTAGCACCGTTGCTCCCTGAAACAAAAGTAAGTGACGGGTTGAGAATGCCAAACTTTTCGGGGATGAGTTATCGCCAGGTGTTGCAGACAATGCAACAGAAAAATCTGAACTTGAAACTTTCAGGCAGCGGTCATGTGGTTAAACAATATCCTGCCCCGGGCAAGATTATCCGTTACGGAAAATCGGCCTGGATCCGTTTTGGAGT
>JAUVCS010000237.1 GCA_030590745.1 Desulfuromusa sp. | reverse complement strand
TTTTGCAACGCCATCAACGCTGACCCCAATTCAATTTAGTCCTTAATATTTCAAAATAATCTTTACTGGGACTACTGACCAAACAGGTTCTTGCTTCAGAACGGCGCACTTCCACTCGATCGCCCGGCAGCAACTTACGTCCGACCTGGCCATCAGCAGTGAAGAAAACTACATCATCTTCAAAATTGACTTTAATCTCGATCACCGATCGACTCCAGACCATGATCGGTCGATTGGTCAACATATGAGGACAGATAGGGGTTATCAATAAACTGTTGATATCCGGATAGATGATCGGACCACCGGCAGCCAGATTATAGCCTGTTGAACCGGTGGGGGTCGAAATAATCAATCCATCAGCTTTATAGCTGGTCAAATGGCGACCATCAACAGAGGTCTCCATATCGATAATCCGTGCCAAAGCCCCTTTATTAATAACAATATCATTGAGTACCGTGAACTGCCCTACCACCTGATCATTCCGGTAAATGGAGGCATCAATCATCATCCGGTCAGAGACCTGATAATTGCCAGATATCAACCGTTCCAGCATTTCCGGCAACTCATCACGGGTCACCTCGGTCAGAAATCCAAGCCGACCCAGATTGACTCCAACAATCGGCACACTCAGATCACCAATCAGACGAGCCACCGAGATCAGCGTGCCGTCTCCACCAAGAACAATGATCAGATCCACCTGCTCTGGAATCTCCTCACCAGCGTGGCCATTCACCTGTCCAATCTGTTCTGCCAGGCTGTCTTCAAGAAGAACTTCAATCTGTTCCAGCTTAAAGCGCGCACAGATAGTAGAGGCGATCTGCTCTACATCAGGATGATTTGTTTTTGCGTAAATACCAACTTTTTTCAGCATCGGCTCACCAATTATAAGGGTATGAATGCAGTTCGTGATACAGATACTGCAGGTTGGGTAAACAGTGGCTGACAATTATCATAAAATAGCAACTAAAGTCTATCTCATACAGATTGTTGTGAAGACAAATGGCATGCTATATTATTGAGCTGATTTTATCTGGAGACAATATGGATCTGTTTGAACAAACCGCACAGAATAATGACAATACCCCGTTAGCAGAACGGATGCGCCCGCAAAAACTGGATGACGTTGTGGGACAACGACATCTTCTTGGCCCGGGAAAGTTGTTACGCCAACTGATTGAGAGTGACCAGCTCTCATCAATTATCTTCTGGGGGCCGCCAGGCACCGGAAAAACCACCCTCGGCCGGGTCATTGCCAACCACACCAAAAGCCACTTTGTATTCTTTTCAGCCGTTCTCGGCAGTATCAAAGAGGTCCGGGAAATTGTTGCCGAGGCAAAACAGCAACGCGCCTACCATGGGCGTAAAACCCTGCTGTTTGTCGATGAAATTCACCGCTTCAATAAAGCCCAGCAGGATGCGTTTCTCCCCTCGGTCGAAAAGGGAGAGCTCACTCTGATCGGAGCAACCACTGAAAACCCCAGTTTTGAGGTCAATTCAGCACTCCTGTCACGCTCACGGGTTTTTGTCCTCGAACCTCTCGCCGCTGAAGATCTAAAAATTCTCCTCCACCGTGCCATCTCAGCACAGCAGGGATTGAACCGCCCGGAACTGCAGATTGATGAAGCCGCTCTTGATTTTTTTGCCGAACAGTCCGGTGGTGACGCCCGGATTGCTCTCGGTGCCCTCGAAGTTTCTGCAGCAGCCGCACAGAATAATGCCGTTTCGCACGAAACTGCCCTTGAAGCGCTGCAGAAGAAAGCTCTTTTGTACGATAAAGGGGGCGAAGAACATTATAATGTCATCTCTGCTTTTATCAAAAGTATGCGTGGTTCAGATCCTGATGGTGCAATCTACTGGCTGGCAAGGATGCTTGAAGCAGGAGAAGATCCGCTGTTCATTGTTCGCCGGATGGTGATTTTTGCCTCAGAAGATATCGGCAATGCCGATCCCCGCGCATTACAGATTGCCCTGGCAGTTCAGCAGGCCGTCCATTTTGTCGGTCTGCCCGAAGCGCGGATTAATCTGGCACAAGGGGTCACTTATCTGGCGACAGCACCCAAAAGCAATGCCAGCTATCTTGGCATTGATGAAGCGCTGGCTGAGGTTCGAAAATCAGGAGCGCTACCGGTTCCCAAACATATTCGCAATGCACCGACAAAACTGATGAAACAGCTCGACTATGGCAAAGGGTATAAATATGCCCACAATTATCAGGATGGATTTGCCGAGCAGAGCCATCTGCCCGATGAAATCAGCAAAAAAGTTTTCTACCGACCAACAGAGCGGGGCTATGAAAAAATGATTACCGAGCGGATGGGTCAACTGAAAAAAGGATTAAACAAGGAAGTCCCGGAATGAAAACCACCCCCTACCAAGTGACATAAAAACAGAGTTACATTCGATCTCAAGAGTTATAAGTGTAATGATACCTACAAGAAATGACGGTGACATATTCATCTGAAACAGCATAAACCAGCCGATTTGGCTCATCTATTCTTCTTGACCAAAAACCAGATAAATTTTCTTTTAATGGTTCCGGCTTACCAATACCCGCAAAAGGGTCACGTTTTACCGCTTCAATCAACTTATTGATTCTCTTCAGTGTTTTCCTATCTTGTGATTGCCAGAAAACATAATCTTTCCAGGCTTCACCCGTCCAGGCTAACTTCCTACTCATCAATCAATTCACGTTTTTCAATTTG